>JAJYAG010000095.1 GCA_021779665.1 Bacteroidota bacterium
CATTCCTCCATGTTGATGGGAAGTTGCCCCGATTCTATTTTGGCGATATCGAGAATGTCGTTAATGATGTCGAGTAAATCATTACTTCTTTGTGATATAATATCTGAAAACTTTTCAAGCTTCTGTTTATCACCAAAATTATCCTTCATTAAAGAGGAAAATCCCATAATTGCATTCATGGGAGTCCGTATTTCATGACTTAAATTTTGAAGAAAGGCAGTTTTAAGGCGATCACTTTCTTCAGCTTTTTCCTTAGCTGCAATAAGTTCAAGTTTCTGCTGGATACGTTCGGTTATCGGCTCCGTATATAGAATAATCCCACCAATTGTTCCATTAGCTTCGTACCATGGACGACATTCCCACCGCGTCCAAACCACTGAACCATCTTCGCGATAATATGGATCCTCATCCGAGCCTTGGATTTCACCTTGAAGAGACTTAAAATGAGCATCTTTAAATCTTTGGGGCAGATCTTTGAAAATATCGTAATGAGATTTCCCTAAAATATCCGATTCGCTAACTTTATAATCCTGGAGGTACCTCCGACTTACATAAATGTATCTTAGTTCTTTGTCGAACATAGCAATGGCATTCGGGCTGTGTTCAATTATATAACTCATCAGTTTATGTGATTGACGCAGGGCAAGCTCAATATTTTTGTATCCAGTAATTTCCAATGTAACACCAATCATCCGGACAGTTTGGCCCAGACTATCATAAATGCCTCTACCCATTGCCCTTATCCAGTGTAAAGATCCGTCGGGCCACAGAACGCGATATTCGCAACTGTAATCCTTTTTTTCATTTATAGCATCCCACACGATATTATGAGTGATGTCTCTGTCTTCAGGTATCAAGGTGTTTAAAAAGTGTTCATAGTTCATATCAGTGGTAAGAGGGACACCAAACATGCTCTTACATGAATCAGACCAGAATAGCCGTCCGGTTTTAATATTCCAATCCCACGTCCCCAATTTGCCAGCAAGCAAAGCAAATTGCAGCCGGTTTTCCAAATCTGTTAACTGTTGGATAGTTGTTTTTAATTCTTCATTTTTTATGGTAAGATTAGCCTCACTTGCTTCTGCCCTTTCCTTTGCTAAAAAGAGTTCCTCGTTAACCTGATTCAGTTCTTCATTTATTTGCTGATACTCTTCGTTCTGGGCTTCTATTTCATCGGTTTTTTCCTGAATCTTAAGTTCGTTTATCTTTCGCTCGGTAATATCCCTGGCAATGGAATGAAAGATTGTTTTATTTTTGAATTGGGTAACCCGGGTGCTGATTTCAACAGGAATAATTCTGCCATCTTTGGTGACATGCTCAGTTTCTATCAGTGCTTGTTTTTGCTCCAGAATTTTATTTATAAAATCGGGGATGTTTGGCTTGTTTTTATCTGAATTTATTTCCAAAGGTGATTTGGCTAAAAGCTCCTCCTGCGTATAACCTAAACGGCTACAAGCAATATCATTAACTTTAATAAACCTTAACGATTTAAGATCTTCAGTCGGCTCAGAGATAAAAACAGCATCATTTATGCTGTTGAATAGCATTCGATAGGTTTCTTCACTCTCTTCCGCCTGAGTTTTTGCAGAAACTAACTCCTTTTCTATGATCTTCCTATTCGTAATATCACGCGTAATATTAATAGTATGCAGAACTCCGTCCAATTCAATAATGGTTGAAGAAACGAGACAATCGATAATTTTACCGCTTTTAGTCCGAAACCGAGCCTCAAGGTTTTCGATCATGCCATCAGTTTTCAGCCTGTAAACAAATTGTTCCCTTTCTTTAGGGTTATGCCAGATATTCAAATCAGTTGAAGTTTTTCCAACTGCTTCAATTTCGGAATATTCCAACATTTTTGAGAATCCATAGTTGACAGAAACATATGCTCCTGTTTCCAGATTATTCATCGTAATTGCTTCCGGATTGGTTAGAAAAGCCAAACGAAACTTTTCTTCACTTTTCTCGGTTTCTTTTTTTGCAGCCTTAAGTGCCAGTTCAGTTTCCTTGATGTTTTGAATATCCGTGCATGTACCTATCCATTTAATTATTTTACCTTCTTTATCGTGAACAGGCACACCTCTTATTAACCACCAACGGTATGAACCATCATATTTCCTTAGTTGACATTCAAGTGAATAGGTTCCATCATTTATTACTGCATTTTGCCATGCTTCCCAGGCTCTTTGTTTGTCCGATGGATGAAAAGGTTCGTTCCAACCATCTCCATAACTTTCTTCCAGAGAAAGCCCGGTGTATTCAGTCCATTGTCGGTTAAAATAAACATTTTGCCCCTCTGCTGTTGTGATCCAAACAATTTGGGGTAATGCTTCAGCCAACAAAAGAAAGTCAATTTCACTTTCCTCAGTCTTCCCCTGTGATAATAAATCGCTGTTGGTTCTTTTTCGCTCAGAAATATTTAGTTCGTAGGCTTTTTTATCTGCAACTATGGCTGCTGCATTAGCTAGTTTTAATTTTTCAATTTCAACTAGCAATTCCTCATAAGTCGGTCTACTCTGATTCATCCGGATTTTTCGATTATGATTCTAAAAAGTAATAACAAACCTAAAATAATAAAAATATTCCTGAAAAAGCACGCAAAGTCATTAGTTGTTAATTAAAAAGAACAAGAGAGATGCTTTGACAGAGAATTAGAATTGTTGTAGATGATATTCTACAATCATGAGGAGCTAATTAGTCGATTTCGGTCCTTAATTCCCATGAAACGCTTCGACCTTTATAGGGTGGCATTAAATTTCCTTCATATACCTGAATTTCAATCGATGGATTTTCAAGCACTTTCCATAAGCCCGATGCTGGACAACGCTCTCCTGTTTTTGTTATTGAACCAAGCTGTGTTTTCATAAGTTTATGTTTTCCATTAGTTATTGCAATTGACATTCCTGTGTTTTTATCTGAGGGGGACCGAATCTGAAAAAACGTTCAAAAACAGCTGTAAATTTGTCTTCTGCTCTATCGCTCCCTCTTTTCCGCTTCAAACTTTTTGTTTTCGTGGTTTTATTTCCTATTTTTAAAACGTAAAATTTACACTTAAGCCAAATTAAATAGCAAAGAATAACAGGAAAAAAACGTGACTCGTAAGATCGTTTACAATAAACAGCCACTTAACTAATTTACATCTAAATACAATAAAATGAACAGAATTAAAAAGTACGGAGTTGTTATTGCATGCTTCCTGATCTTTGGAACAGGAGGACTAAACACTTCGTTAGCACAGCAGAAATTCAACTACAAGGTTAACCTTAAAACTGCAGGCACCAATGCTGCTAAAATTGCAGGCATGGATTCTCTTCTCCGGTCGTTTGTAGACCAGAAAAAGCTCAATTGTGTAGCGGGCTTTGTGGCAAAAAACGGAAATGTTGTTTATAAAAAAGCATTTGGACTAAAAGATATTGAAAATAAAAGGCCTGTAACAATCGACGATTATTATGTACTTTTCTCCCAGACCAAAGCCATAACTACAGTTGCTTTTATGACGCTGGTAGAAAAAGGACTGGTATCAGTAGACGACCCCGTTTCCAAATATTTCCCTGAAATTCCCGATAAAGTTGTGACAAAAGTGAACGAAGATGGCACTTACGAAACCCGTCCGGTTACCACGCCAATGACTTTTGCGCATCTCATGTCGCATTCTTCAGGTTTGAATGCCGGACTGGTGGGCCAGATCCGTCGCGCTGAACGGCAGAAAAGTGACCTCCCGGCAGGATTCGAAGGAGCAATCCCCAAAAAAACTCCCAACGGACAACATAGTGGCGGCGGCGATTACAATGCCAAATACCTCAAAGGTGAAATGCTCGCACTTGTTAAATATCCACTTGGCTTCGACCCGGGGACTCAATGGAGTTACCATATCAGCACCAATATGCTGGCTTATATGATTGAAATTATCTCAGGCAAGCCGCTTCGGCAATATGTTAAGGAAACAGTTTTAATTCCTCTTGGCATGAACAATACCGATTGGTACTACGAACCGGAAGCACTCAGCCGTTTTGTAAAAGCTTACAGTGCCAACAATGGTAAACTGGAACCTGCAACAAACATGTACAGTGAAGGCACCATCAGCAAAGAACAAACATATTGTGAAGGTGCTATAGGCCTTAACGGTCCCATTGAAGATTATGCCAAATTCTGCCAGATGTTGCTTAACAAAGGGGAATTTAATGGTCACCGGATTTTAAAACCCGAAACGATTGAGCAGATGACAAAAGTAAACCGGTTACCACAGGAAAATTCAGGTGGAAAAGGATTTCAGTTCGGACTTGGTTTCGAGTTATATAATGCCGTTAAGAAGCCCATTCCTGAAGTTTCGAATTCAGCATTTGCCTGGGGAGGTATGTTTGGCACCGAATATATAATTGATCCTGAAAATAATATGATAGCTCTTTTTTATATGAACATGCAAAAACACGATGCTATGTATCCTTTGTTTCTCAAAAAAGCCTATCAGTTGTTCCAGTAAATGCTAAAAGAACTTACTATATCTGAAAAAAGTACCACTCCTAATACCATAACCATGAAAAAAACGCTTATCGTAATAACTTTACTGCTCAGCTCCCTTGCGGGATTTGCTGATGATGTCAAAATATCGGGACCGGATGGAAAGTTGCAGGTTCAGATTTCATTAACTGAAGGAAGATTAAACTATTCCGTAACTTATAACGGAAAACAGATACTGGAGAATTCTCCGCTCGGCTTACTTTCAAATGTTGGAGATTTCAGTAAAGAGCTGTCGTTTGTAAGTAAGAAAGAGGCACAAATTGACGAAACCTATCAGATTAACCGGACTAAAAAGAGCTCCGTTCATTACGTTGCCAACGAAGTGGTTTGCACCTTTTCCAATGCGCAAAAACAATCTTTCGACATTATTTTCCGCGTAAGCAATAACGACATTGCTTTCCGGTATGCTTTACCACAATTTAAAAATGTTAAATGCATCGTAATTGAAAAGGAAGCTACCGGATTCGATTTCCCTGAACAAACCACAACATTTCTCTGTCCTCAGGCAAAACCTATGACAGGATGGGAACGCTCCAAACCAAGCTACGAAGAGGAGTATATTGCCGATGATGCCATGGGAACGCCTTCCAAATACGGTGTTGGATATACCTTTCCCTGTCTTTTTCATGTGGGAGAGAATGGATGGGCACTGGTTTCGGAAACCGGAGTTACAGGCAACTATTGCGGATCGCGCCTGAGCGAGGGTACCAAAGACGGACTTTATACAATTGCTTTCCCACAGGAGGGTGAGAATAATGGTTTTGGAAGCACTTCGGCTGCTTTGGCGCTGCCTGGCGAAACTCCGTGGCGCACCATAGCCGTTGGCAGCAACCTTAAACCTATAGTCGAAACCACAGTACAGTTCGATGTGGTAAAACAACTTTATGAACCATCACAGGAGTATAAATTCGGACGCGGCACCTGGAGCTGGATTATGTGGCAGGATCCCAGCGCCAATTATGATGATCAGAAAACCTATATCGACCTGGCAGCAACTATGGGCTACGAATTTATCCTTATCGATGCGCTGTGGGATGCCAATATCGGTTACAACCGCATGGAGGAACTGATTAAGTACGCTAAGTCAAAGAATGTTGGGGTACTCATCTGGTATAATTCCAACGGATCGTGGAACGATGCACCGCAAGGGCCCAAACACAAAATGAATAACCCAATTGCCCGTAAACAGGAAATGAAATGGTTAAAAGCAAATGGTGTAAAGGGTATTAAAGTCGATTTCTTTGGAGGCGACAAGCAGGAAACCATGAAGCTTTACGAAGAAATACTTTCGGACGCCAATGAATATGGGATCTTGTGCATATTTCACGGATGTACGCTTCCTCGTGGCTGGGAAAGAATGTTTCCTAACTATGTTGCCAGCGAAGCCGTGCTGGCCTCAGAAAACCTGATATTTGGACAGCATGCTAACGATTTACAAGCATTTAATGCCTGTCTGCATCCATATATCCGAAACGCAGTGGGAAGCATGGAATATGGCCCTGTACTGCTCAATGAGCGCCGTAACCGCGAAAATAACGGCGGTACCAGGCGTATCGTAACCGAAACACTTGAACTTGCAACGGCTGTTTTGTTTCAAAGTGCCGTGCAGTGTTTTGGCTTGGCGCCCAATAACCTTACAGATAAACCAGCCTTCGAAATCGATTTTATGAAAAAGATCCCCACTACCTGGGACGAGACTGTATTTATCGATGGTTACCCCGGGAAATATTGCATTCTGGCCCGCCGTCATGGCGATCTGTGGTATATTGCCGGCGCCAACGCAACCAAGGATGCTATGAAGCTGAAAATTAATCTGCCAATGCTTGCCGGCAAAACAGCCGCTTATTATTTCGACGACAAAGAGCGGAAAGCGCAAAAAGCGGACATAAGTATTTCCAAAACAGGAGAAGCTACTGTTACAATAATACCCGATGGTGGTATTATTATTACAAATAATTAAATAGGCAGTATTTCAGGATTTTACAATCCGAAAGGCCTCTCAACATCCATTGCGAATGAAGTTCATATGTTAATCAGTCATTTAAAATTATAAGGATAAAATTTCAACCAAAAATTTTATCCTTATAATTTACTTCTGTAACACCTCTCAAAAGAAATCTGAAATTTGTTGTAAAGATTTTATTATAGATATTTCAGATCTCTTTTCCATCGACAGTGACTCTGGCAAATATTTTTGAATTTATTTAATGAAGCAAAAACAAAAACCCGCTTAAACTATGACATTTAAGCGGGTTTGATTTCGTTTGATTCATTCTCAGCGGAGAGAGTGGGATTGACTGTGTCGAACCCACGATACCCTTTTATTTTTGCGGAGAGAGTGGGATTCGAACCCACGATACCCTTTTGGAGTATACACACTTTCCAGGCGTGCTCCTTCGACCACTCGGACATCTCTCCTTTTAAGTTCCCTTTATCAGAAGTCCCCATTTGGGCGATATTGGGCTAAAAGCGTCGCAAAAATACAAAAATTTACCAATTAACCAATTTATAGCTGAAATTTAGTCGTAACTCTTAACTCATACCTAATCCACGTCAGTCAGACTTATTTCTCCACACAGCGATTCGTTCATTTTTTCAATCACTTCTGAATAGTCGTAGCCCCTTCCCAGCAGGTACATCAGCTTGGTTATGGCTGCCTCTGTTGTTATATCGTAACCGCTCACTGCTCCGGCCTTATAAAGCTCAACACCTGTCTGGTATTTGCGCATATCAACATGACCTGAGTTGCACTGGGTGACATTTACCACAATAATCCCTTTTTTTACTGCTTCGGCGATTTTGTGGGTAAACCAATCGTAGTTGGGGGCATTTCCCGCACCGAAAGTTTCTATTATTAAGGCCTTCAGACCTTTTATATTCACCACCGCGTCCAGAACATTTTCGCGCATGCCCGGGAAAATCTTTAGTATTGCGATTTCTTTCACCAGTTTTGTATGAATCCGCAATGGTGCTTTTTTCTCGGGATAGTGAATATTTGGAAAATTAAATTTGATATGAATCCCTGTTAATGCCAGCGGTGGATAGTTGAACGATTTGAACGCATTAAAATTTTCGGCGCTGTTTTTCGTGGTGCGGTTTCCGCGGAAAAGGCTGTTTTCAAAATATATACAAACTTCGGGTACTACCGGATGACCATTGCGTTCGGCCGCGGCAATTTCAATGGAGGTGATGAGGTTGTCCTTGCCATCAGTGCGAAGCATGCCAATCGGTAGCTGTGAACCTGTAAAAATCACTGGTTTTTGCAGATCTTCAAGCATAAAACTTAATGCCGAAGCCGTATATGCCATCGTATCCGTACCGTGAAGGATCACAAAACCATCATAAAACTCATAGTTATCGTTTATTATTACGGCCAGCTGCACCCAAACATCAGGATTGATATTCGATGAATCCAGGGGGGGATCAAACTGAATAGCTGAGAGCTTATGACCCAGTTTCCTTAATTCGGGAACTTCATTTTCTATCTGGTGAAAATTGAATGGATCGAGTATTCCGGTCTCCGGATTCAGCATCATCCCAATGGTGCCTCCGGTATAAATGATCAGTATCGATTTCTGGCTTTCCATTTTATGCTGTCTTAAGCTTAAACAGGTTCAGTGCGTTATTTGTGGTGATCTCAGCAACTTCTTCCATGGTTTTTTCATTAATTTCTGCAAGTTTCTGGCACACGAAACTTACATAAGCACTTTCGTTACGCTCACCGCGTTTGGGAACCGGTGTAAGGTATGGTGAATCAGTTTCCAAAACGATATGTTCCAGGGGAACCTGAGCAAGTACATCTTTCAGCTTTGCATTTTTATAGGTAAGTACTCCGCCAATTCCAAGTTTGAAGCCTTGTTTTATAATCAGATCGGCCTGTTCTTTAGGTCCCGAAAATGCATGAAATACTCCTGTTAGTGGTTTGTTTTTGTAATCCTTCAGAACATCCATAATAGACTGAAACGAGTCGCGACAGTGAATTACAACCGGAAGATCGTATTTCAGGGCAAAATCGAGCTGATACCTGAATGCTTCAATTTGTTCTGCAATATGGGTCTTGTCCCAGTAAAGATCTATGCCTATTTCCCCGATGGCAATATATTGCCCGGCTTCGAAATGGTTTAAAATTGCTTCCAGCTCTGCTTTATAATTTTCTTTAACAGAGGTGGGATGCATCCCAATCATAGGGAAACATGTCTCAGGGAATTGGCTGCAAACCTTCAGCATCGGCTCAACCGACTCCAGATCGATATTTGGTAGAAACATGTATTTTACGCCCTGGTTAACGGCTCTCGAAATTGCCAGTGGTAAATCGGAGTCAAATTCAGGAAGATAAAGATGTGTATGTGTGTCTATTAATGTCATATAAAATCAGTTAATCAGCCGGTAAACTTTACCTGGCAGACTCTTTATTAAACCCATAAACTCGAGTTTTAGCAAAAGTGGAGAGATTTTACTTACCGGCAAATCGGCTCTGAGGCACAGAATATCAATCATCAGGTTGTTTTCTTCCGTAAGCAGGTTCACAATCAGCTGTTCCTCCCCGGTGAGATTCTGGAAAAGGCTCATCTGCCTGGGCTCTGCTTTTGACGAAGCATCCCACCCCATGATATATTCGAGATCTTCGACCGATTCGAGCATTGCAGCTTTATTTGTTTTAATAAGTTTATTGCAGCCCTTCGACCATTCATCGGTAGTTTTACCCGGGTAAGCAAATACGTCGCGGTTATATGAATTTGCCAGATCGGCAGTGATCAGCGCTCCTCCTTCAGGTCCCGATTCTACAACAATTGTGGCATCAGCAAGTCCGGCGATAATACGGTTCCGTTTCACAAAATTATTCCGCTCCGGGGTGATGTCGCTTGTAAAATCGGTTACAAGAGCACCGTTATTCACTATTTCTTTTGCAGAATTGCGGTGTGCCGAAGGATACAGAGTTGAAAGTCCGTGAGCAAGTACAGCAATGGTTGGTACATTATTTTTCAGTGCTGCACGGTGGGCGGCAATGTCAATTCCATAAGCCAGACCGCTGACAACAATCAGATTTTTATGTCTCGAAGCCATATCGCTCACGAATCTGGAACAGAAATCTTTGCCATATTCGGTTGCATTGCGTGTGCCAACGATGCTGATGACCTTTTCTTTATTAAAATCCACATTCCCCTTGCAAAAAATTATTATGGGTGCATCGGGGCATTGTTTCAGGCGGAAAGGATAATTCTCATCGAGATAAAAGTAATGTTTGATCTCGTATTTTTTAATGAATTCAATCTCTGCCTCAGCTTTTTCAAGGTTCTGATTATTGACAATAGTGTCGGCAAGGGTTGTGCCTATTCCCGGAATTTTGATCAGATTTTTTTTCTTTTCCTTAAATACCGCTTCGATGCTACCAGTGTAAGCAATCAGTTTTTTGGCCAGAATGCTTCCTACTCCGGGAATCTGGCTTATCCCGATCTTATATTTTAAAAGATCATCCACAGGAGCCGGATCCTGAACACTATCGTACATTGCTGAGTTCCCGGGTAAGCTGGTCGACATCTTTCTTTTTTAAAATACTGATACTAATGGGAGGATATTTAGCAATTCCTTTAGCTGTACGCTGATAGATAATCAAATAACGCCGGAGGCCGCCCCAGGTTTGTTTTATTTCAAATTTCTGGAAATCCTGTTTGAGAATTTCAAGTGAATTCTGCTCGCTCGACAAGGGTTTGAGCGAATAATACCTTATTATTATTTTTGAAGAATTATTATTGAAGTAGATGTAGTTAAAATCCCTGATATAGGTGAACGAATAATAAACTATGTAAAGAATTGTGGCTGCGAGGGCTATGTTATTCCGCTCGTTTTCGATATTGAAGTTTTTTACCAGGTTAGTGGTATAGAGAAGTACCAAAAAAAGCACCAACAGAATTAAGAAAGCGAGTTTGCGTAAATGAATTCCGATGGTGCTTTTTTGGGTATCTAAAATCATGACTTTAATTTTCTACGTTTAAGTTCCTGAGTTATCAGCCTCAACTCACGTCCGGTCTGGCCTGCTACCGAGGTGTTTTCTTCGGCACGGCGTATCAGGTAAGGCAATACTTCCCGAACGGGTCCGTATGGAATGTATTTAGCAACATTGTAACCTGCACTTGCCAGGTTGAAGCTTAAATGGTCGCTCATTCCAAGGAGTTGCGAGAAGAATATCCTGCTGTCTCCGGGTTGAAGTTTGTTTTCGGCCATCAAATTTACAAGATATTCGCAACTTTGCTCATTATGAGTACCGCAAAATAACGAAACGATATCTATATTTTCAACACATGCTTTTAAAGCGCCGTTAAATCCGGAGTCGCTGCCTGCTTTGTCGGGATAAATAGGAGAGGGGTAACCCATTTCGGCAGCACGGCGGCGTTCGCGTTCCATATAAGCTCCGCGAACCAGCTTCACGCCTGGTTTATATCCTTTCACGCGTGCTTCAGCTATCAGATCTTTTAAATAATCAAGGCGGTCCCAGCGATACATCTGAAGCGTAATGAAAACAATTGCATTTTCTTTATTGTATTTCTCCATCAGCTCAACGGTGGTGTCGTCTACAATTTTTAAGTAAGAATGATCTTCTGCGTCGATCAGAATGCGGATGTTATTTTCGTAAGCTTTTTTGCAGAGAATATCCAGGCGGTTTTTGAAAGCTTCTATTTCTTTCTTTTCAGGGTCGGTTAATTCTTCGCCTGCGCTGGCTTTTACAAGAAGATGCTCTTTACCTAAAGCCGATGGTTTAAATACGGTATAAGCTATATTGAGATTTTTTGCTGCAAGGTCAATAGAATGGGCTATTTCTTTCATTACATGCTGAAAGGCTTCCTCGGTTTCCTGGCCCTCAGACGAATAGTCGAGAATGGAAGAAACTTTAAATTTAGCAAGATTGTCGGCTAACGGAAGGCATTTATCCAACGTAACGGCACCGCAGAATTGCTTAAAGATGGTAGGTTTTATGGCCCAGTCGATAGGCAGGTGGATTTTATTGCAAAAGTTAATCATGTGCTTCCCGGTTTTGACAAGCTTGGGAGAAGCTATCATGCTAAAAAGCCAGTAGGCTTTTTTCAACTCTGCGTTACTACGGTAAGCAAATGCGATTTCAGTATTATCAAAATTAATCATGATTCTATAAATTATTTACTTCAAAAATAGAATGCATGCAGATTAGAATTACTGAAATTCATCAGGTGCGGAGTATGAAAGAAATCATGTTGAATAGAAAAGAGAAGATTAAAAATCGGATAAACTAATTACAGTCCTTCCGACGCTGAACTTTAGTTCTCCAGATAAGATGGATCTAAAATGAGCGATATGTAGGATACGCACCCATTCAAGATGAACACTGTGAAAGAAAACGGCAGAACCACATTTAAGATGAAATAAGCACCGGAAAAGTTAAAATAAATGTTGAAGAAGAATAACCGGGTCTAATGTTTAAGTTGAATTTTAAACTTTTTGCACCGCCTCGTTAAAACGGGAAAATATTTGTTTGTATAAAACGCAACCTTAGTGAAATTTACAAGTCTATGGTTAAAATTCATCCGATGACAAGAATATTCCTATTAATTTGCTTGTCCGCTGTTTTGGTCTCATGCGAAAAGGAAAAGAATCGGGGAAGGGTAATTACTAACCAGGAGTTTGCATTGGCATTACAAAACATAAGTAAGGATACTCTCACTCTGGACTCCCATCCATATATTCTCGAAACCGACTTGTTCCGGGACTTCTTTCCCAAAGCGTTTGGCCCCAAAAAGCATAATCTGGTCGTTGTCATTTATCTGGTGAATACCGATAGCGTTGCTGTTACCAACGATTTTACCGCTAACCGGATGTATGTCATCCATCAGGATAAAATTTGGATGGCCGAACTGGAAAATACCACTGTTTCGGGCAAGCCTGAGTACAAAGTTGGCAGAATCAACAGCGACGGCCCTGAATGGGAGACAGGTATAGAAGTTGATGTTATTCTTCAAATTGTGGATAAGAAATCTGAAGAGGTTTCGTATCTGATTGCCCGGAAACAGAAGATTCAGCGACTCGACTAAAATACGGAAAGTTTTTCCATCCATACGTTTTGGTCAAGTTCATAGAACGTTTCAGGGTTAAAGAAAAACCCATTTTTGCAAGCCGGGTTTCGGATGAAGAAAACAAACAGGCTTGCAACACCATTCTGTGACAAATGGAGGCCGACCTTCCCCGGTTTCCTTACTTAATACCTTCTCACCCTCTACAACTTCATAAACTTTGCCTTGCTTCTCGCCGATTCCTTAAAGAAGAAATTAAGGACCGACAGCTGATAGGCATACAAAGTGTTTGTCACTGCTGAGCTATCTGTAAAGCTGAGGTTATTATTGTCGGTTTCCTTTATAAGTTCTCCGTTACGGTAAATGCGGTAATACCATATCAGGTTATCACGTTTTTGATTATCAGCAGGTGCTGTCCATTCCAGCCTTACTTTATTTTCAGGGGTTATTGATGCAATAAAACTCTGCGTTGAATCTGGGAGCCCGTGAGTTTCCCCTTTTCTTTGAGCCAACAGCCACCATGGGAGGGTGGTTTCGTTTTTTGTATGGTTCCAAACGTCGTGACCCACACCAGGGTATTCGGTGTAACGGATCTGGGTCCCGCCACTTTCCCTTACAAGATCGTACATATCCCTGTCGAGATAAGCAGGAACTGTATAGTCATTGCTTCCGTGAAAAATCCATAAAGGTGTTTTTATAAGCAAAGGTGCAATCTGAGGGTTACCAGCTCCACATTCCAGGTAGGCTGCAGTGAATAAGCCTGGTTTCTTCTGAAGGACTCCGTAAATGCCGATTGCTCCCATGGATGTGCCATGGATGTAAAAGCGACTGGTATCCAGATTAAATGCTTTTTTGGCAAGATTCATCATTTCGTAAGCCTTATCGATCATGGGAGCACTTTCGGCCCTCCAGCTGCTTCCCCAACCAGCCTCTTCTTCTACAGGGCATTTGGGTGAGAGCACAATACAGGGATCTTTTGATATAAAGGGTTCGTTGTACCAACGGAAATTCCAGGATGTTGTGTCGGTGTGTCCATGCAGGATAACCATCAGCGGATATTTACGGGAGGGATCGTAATTCTGAGGCACAAAAACGCCGCAGCGGAATTTACCGATATACCAGTTTTGATAACCCCGTATAGCCGACATTTTATTGATCAATAATCCTTCGTCGCTTTGCTTGTCGCACGACTGGATAGTAGCGCTAATCAGAAGCAGTGTTAATAGTTTAAGAGTCATTTGAGTTTTATTTTTTTGGCAGTTATCTCAGTACTAGTAACTAAATACTAGATACTCAAAACAAATTCTACCCTATAACATGCGGCACCTTTAAAAAATGTTACTGACTATTGGTTTGATTACATGTACACAGTGATGAACACTTGCTTGTTAAAGGCTCTTTAATTGTTATATTTTCCTATAAGCAAATAGATTCTTCACTTCGTTCAGAATGACAATAAGTTGATGATAGTCGGTAGATGGGGAATTTAGCGGCACAGCCGCTAAATTCCCCATCTACCTCTAAAAACCCAGACTATAGTCATTCCGAATGGAAGGAACTGGAATGAGGAATCTTATATTGATAACTTTTACATGCGTATACCCCGATAGTCAGTAAAATATATTAATTTTTCGGTGGTTTTTGTCACAAATTCTGTTTTATCCCGACTAACAATAAAAAGCCGTTTTGAATTCTTTCGACAAGCTTTATTACGAAAATTACCATAAGGTTTACCGTGTTGCGCTGAAGATGTCGGGCAATGCCCAAAATGCCATGGATATTGTTCAGGAAGTGTTTTTAAGTCTTTTCGATAAGCTGGAAAATGGCGGCGAAATTATTTATCCGGGAACATGGTTGTATAAAGTCACCGTTAATAAATGCTGTGACGGGCTCCGGAAACAAATGAGGTTTGCGACTTTAGATGTAGCTGCCGGCAATGAGTTTCATGAAGTAACTATAGAAAAGCAGGAAACCCGACAGATAATTGAAAAAGCACTTTTTGAGCTTCATCCGCGCGAAAGGGTGATCATGGTACTTTACAGCGAAGGTTTTTCTTATAAAGAGATTTCGGAAGCATCGGGGGTGAAGTTTCAATCGGTTGGGAAAACAATTTCAAGGATTTTGGAAAAATTAGAGAAAAAACTAAAAGGATTAAATAATGACTTGTATTAAGCCTGAATTGATTCAGAAATATATTGACAGGGAAACTACATCAGCGGAGAGCGAATTGGTAGATGCACATCTGAAGCATTGCGAGGATTGCTGCCGTAAAGTTGAAGCCCGCAAACAATTTTCACAGCTTATAATCCATTCGGTCAATCATCTGGTGAAAGATCATGGGAGCATACCGGCATTTGCACCCGTAAAGAAAGTTTCCGGTCGTTTTTTTGTAAAAAGAAGAATAATATACGGTTTATCAGCCGCATGTGTGCTTCTTCTGATCATGTTCACAGTTATCAGAACACGTACCCGGGAACCCTGGCATGTAAGCATTGTGAATACAATCGGCCCCCAGGTAGACGCTAACAAGCCAATAACGAAACAGGATATGATCATTAATATTATTGATCAGGATGGGAATGTAACGGAGCTAAAACTAGAGTAGTTTTCTTAAATTTTTGAATAATCCTTAACACAGGCAATAATTTAATTTGTCTCTCTATGAAAAGAAATAACTGTTTTTTGATTCCCATAATGTTTTTAACCCTAGAAACAGTCGCATTCTCACAGTTTAATTACAATGCAAAGCAGCTCATTCCATTTGATCCGGCTTATAAAATTGGGTACCTCAATAATGGGATCCGGTATATTATACGAAGCGGGTTAACCGAAAAGAAAGCGCATTTTTATGCTTTTTATAATATAGGCTCAATTCAGGAAGAGCCAAATGAATACGGATTGGCACACCTTATTGAGCATCTTTGTTTTTACGAAAAGCCTCTTCTCGATCACTTAGAATCTTCAGGTTTGAGGATGGGAAGGGATATAAACGCCGGCACAGGCCCCGAACGCACTACTTATACGATCTTTAATATACCCTCCGAAAAAGCAGGACTAATTGATACCTCTCTACTCCATCTTAAAGATCTCGCTTTAAAATTGAATATTAAACCTGAATATTTAAATAAGGAAAGAAAAGTCGTTCTGGAAGAATGGAGGCAAAATCAAGGCGCAAATGCCCGAATCAATGATAAAATAACAAAAGAGATACTGAAAGGTACCAGATATGCTCGCCCCTCCTTATTAGGCGACACTGCTGTGATTAACAATTGTACCGTAGAAGATATAAGTAACTTTTTCAACAAATGGTACCGTCCCGATCATCTGACCATCCTTGTTTTTGGAAATTTTGATCAGAATGAAATGGAAGATAAAATTGCAAAGGTTTTTGGCTCTGTACCTAAGGTTAATGGTGCTTCTCCCCGTATTTCCTATCAGATCCCGGATTATAAAGCACCGGTAATCAGTATTGCTGCCGACAAAGAGGCCAAAACGTCCGAAATAAGTATTCACTATAAGCACAACAAACCAATAGAATATAACTATGCCCAGAAGCGGACAGAATTTATAGATAACCTTATCTATAGAATGTTTCAAAAACGTATCAACGAGATTATAGATGTGTCAGATGCTCCTATTACTAAGGGTAGCGCATATTACGGGTCAACTTATTTCGGCACACCATCTTATGACGACTATGCACTTGATGTTTCCACAAACGGTAATTTAATGAAAGCCCTTGAAACTATACTGACAGAAAAGGAAAGGATAGTACGGCATGGCTTTACTGACAGCGAACTGCAGAGAGCTAAGGAATATTATCAAAAAATGTATGATAAAGCCAGACATAAAAATGTGGAATGGCCACATAATGAGTACATGGTTCAATGTTTCTATTACATTTTAAAGAATAAAACAATTGCATCATTTGATTTTGAATCCGACTTCCTTTTAAATGTATTTCCCACTATTACTTTGGTAGATATTAATAAACGGTTTAAAAAATATTTCGAAAATATCTTTCCGGCAATAGAAATAAGCTACCCGCAAAAAGTGGCAAACGCAATAAACATTTCTGATGTGGAAAATGTGATTTCATCAGTTAATAGAAGTACTATTGCTGCCTATATCGATAAACCCGTTCCATCCGATTTGTTCTCCAAATCTATTAAAAGCGGGAAAGTTATTAAGGAAACTTCCAATAATGAAGTCGGAACAACCGAATGGGAGCTCTCAAATGGAATGCGGGTGATAATCAAGGCTACTGAGTTTGCTAAAGATGAAATTCAATTCAAAGGATATAATAATAATGATACACTTAAGGTTCCAAAAGATTACTTATCCACATCTATTTATGGAGGGTTGTCATGGAAAGATATGGGAGTCGGCGAGTTTTCCCCGGTAGAGTTGAAGCAATATTTGGTTAGCAAAAATATTAGCGTTACACCATTTCTTTCAATTGTAAATCAGGGAATAAAAGGTAAAGCATCGTCCCGGGATTTGGAGGCAGCCTTACAATTGGTTTATTTATATTTTTCAAAGCCATCCTGGAACGAAGATATATTGAAGAAAAACCTTAGTAAATATGGATCGTACCGCTCCGGTCAAAGCCCTTCCGTGGCATTCAGCGATACAGTTCAAAAGTATATGACAATTCAACCTTTTGATACTATTGTTACCAGTTTAAATCTGGTAACAATGGAAAAGCTTAAGTTAATTTATCAAAAAGTTTTTAGTGATCCGGGAGAGTTTACTTTCATTTTTACGGGAAACATCAAAATTGATGAAACCAAACCTTTAATTGAAAAATACCTGGGATCTTTACAAAGGGTTGTGACGAAATCACCTTTTCCTGATAGTATTTCACCCAAAGACGAGAATAAACTCTGGTATAAAACCGGAGTTAAAACTTGCAGGTTTGAGTATCCCATGCAAACTCCTAAAGCGTTTGTATTTGTTTGCTGTCAGGGAGAAATGCACGAAAGTCCGGTTAACTCCTTGTATGATGATTTAATTCAGTCGTTAATTGTAGCTCAGGCTGAAAAAACAATCCGGGGGAAATATGGGGCAAGTTATAATGTGTCTGCTTATAATTTCAGAATTTCAGGTAAAAACACCAGTCAAATTTCAGTTTACTTTCAAACAAATCCTGGGTTATGTGAAAATATTTTGCCCGTTGCAAAAGAAGAAATTAAGAAATTTATGGATGGAGATATTGACGAAAAAGAGTTCTTAAGTTTAAAGAACAATATATTGAAACGACGTACGGATGATTTAAAGTCCAATTCCTGGTGGACAAATACTGGTTTATTCGAATACTATTTTCATCATAACCCAATCAGCAAAAGCTATGTTACGTGCTTCGAAGATGTAACCATGTCCGGATTGAAGGAATTTGCAAGAAATCTCTATTCTCAGGGAAATACTATTGAAGTAATTATGATGCCTAAATAATATATTTATGAAAAACAGTTTGGTAGTTTTTGCATTGCTTGTTATAAGTTCATCAGTTCCTGCACAGAAACTGATGGATATCTACAAAAAAGGCACTGTACGTCTTGTGCCTGATGCTTCTTATGCCAGTGGCAACGATTGGAACAAGGTTTTTGCTACCTATTGGGATACCATGTACAAAACTCCTATGGGAAACAGAAAATCACTGATTATTATGCCTGACGGATCAGTGGTAGTTAACCATGCTTATCGGAATTTTTATACTAAGTTTTCGCCCAGCGGAAAATTTGAAAAGGAATTTGGAGTTAAAAATTCCAAAGGTGTCCAGTTAAAAAAGGTAAATCATATTGCTGGCATCCAGGATAATAATTTCTACACGGGTTTGGATAACATGGGCAACATGGTATGCTTCGATTTTAATGGCAATTATACCAAAACCTTAAAGTTGAATTACATGACCCGTCAGATGATCCCATTGCCAAACAGTAAAATTGCTGTTGTTGGATGGGTGATATGGGCTACCAAATTCAGGGATTTCGTTTGTATTGTGGACTTTAGCACCAACGAAGAGAAAGTGATTTGGGAACATTATACCGAAAGATGCGACGAAAACAAGCAATGCAAATTGTTCCACTACAATTATTTTTTCAAGGAACGGGGCGCTTTTTCAATAAGTACTATGCCATTTACTTCCACAATAGGCTTAAGTTCGCCTCCCCAAATTGCAACCGCAGGGAACAAGCTGATTGTTGCTTTACCTGGTGAAGGTAAAATACTAGCATATGATCTATCGGGAAAACTTATGGAAACCAGCGCAATAAACTGGGCAACTAAATATGTATCTGTGGAAGAACAGAAGGAAATTCACAAAAAATATATGGATAAATTCAAAGGTGTTGACAAACCTTTCTTTGCAAATTGGGTATCGGAAGAGGAAAACAAGCTTGCATACGAAACCATTCTGAAACAAATGGAAGCCGATCTCACCAAAATTAAGGACCCAATCCCCATACCAACATTTTCAACTATTATTAAAGATTCTGATGGTAACCTGTTATTCTTCGAATTTCCCAAAGAAGAAAACAACAACAAATTTAACGTGTGGGTTTACGAAAACGGTGGAAAGTTTGTATGCCAGAGCAGCTTTGTTTGCGATGATTATAATCTTGAAATCAACCCCTCAAAAATGGTATTCCACAAAGGATATATTTACGGACTGCAGCATGCAAAAAGTGCAACAGGCGTTCCTTTAAGGCTGGTCCGTTTTAAGGTTAGCAACTAATCGAAAAGAAATAAGTAATTATAATGGCCAACAAAACTTTTTTAAAAGAATACCAATATTTAGTAATTCAATTTACGGAAACCCTCCTCACCCTTCTTCATCAAGGAGAAGGGCAGGGGATGAGGTTATATTTTAATTCAGCAAATTCTGTTTTATAAATTCAATGGTCGAATAAAACTGAAAATCCTGGTTATTCTTCTTGCCAAAACCATGGCCTTCGTCGTTGGCCATCAGGTACCATACTTTTCCGCCATTAGCCCTGATCTTTTCCGCCATTTGCTGAGCTTCAGTATAAGGAACCCTGGGATCGTTCTTGCCTTGGACAATAAAAATGGGCTTGGTAATTTTCTCAACATTGTTAAGCGGCGCAATTTTCTCGAAGAAGGCTGCCATGGCCGGGTCGCGTTCGTCGCCATATTCCACGCGGCGTAAATCGCGGCGATAGCTTTCGGTATTTTTCAGGAAGGTGTTGAAGTTCGAAATGCCAACAACGTCGAGCGAGCACCTGATTTTATCATTGTAATGAAATGCGCAGGCCAGTGTCATATAACCTCCGTAACTACCTCCTGTAATCATAATTCTTGAAGCATCCAGATCAGGTTGCCGGGCTATCCAGTCAATCAGGGCCCCTATATCTTTTACCGATTCTTCGCGTTTAAAGCCGTTATCCATATCAGTAAATGTTTTCCCAAAACCTGTGGATCCGCGTACATTAGGGAATATAATGCAAATACCCAGTTCTTGCAGGTAATAGTTGTTCCGGCCAATAAATTGTGGACGGGATTGACCTTCAGGTCCGCCATGAATATTAATGATAACGGGTCGTTTACCAGTAAATTTTTTGTCGGGGGGATACATAAATCCGCTTATCTCAAGTCCGTCGAAACTTTTCCATTTAATAAGCTGAGGAGCCTGAATACGTGAGGCATCTATTCCGCCCAGTTCGCTTTCGGTCCATCTTATTAGCTGATTGTTGGAGGTGTTCCACTCATAAATATCGCTGCTGGAATTTGACGATCCATACGAAAATCCCAGAGAGGTATTGTTTTTATGCCATTCCAGTCCTCCGATCAAACCGGTTGGAATTGAGCTTACCGGGCTGTATTTGCCGGTTTGGGTGTTCATTATGAATAGCTTCGAAATACCAGCTTCGTTAGCTACAAATGCTATTTTTTGTTCGTCTTCTGAAACATCGACGGATGTAATATCCCAGTTAATATCCGCAGTCAGGATGTTTAACTTTTTTGTTTGAAAATTATAAAATGCAAGCTTGTTAAACTCACTTCCGCTGGTAGTTAACAGATACATTCCGCGATTATCGCTGGTTATTGCCACAGCGCTGTAAACAGTGCGCTCGTCAGCGACCGGAAGAATTCTTTTCTTTTCACCAGTTTTGGTGTTGAATGTCCATATGCGCGACTCGTTTACTGAAATGTATTCATCGAGCAGTATGATGCTCTCATCGTCGCTCCAGTCGGAAATACCCCAACCACCGCCGGTAAGTTCCACAACAAGTTTGTCGGTAGCTTTGTCGAGCGGGTTCATCATATAAAC
This sequence comes from Bacteroidota bacterium, assembly GCA_021779665.1. Taxonomy (GTDB): domain Bacteria; phylum Bacteroidota; class Bacteroidia; order Bacteroidales; family JAAUTT01; genus JAAUTT01. The sequence goes on from JAJYAG010000095.1 coordinate 20,848, forward strand.
ATCCCGGTCGGCTCCATTACGACGGGTGGAGGAATACACAATTTTGTCTCCCTTTTTATTCCAAACAATACCTCCGTTCTGTGATTTTCCGCCATCAGTTAGTAAGGTAAGACTTCCGTTTTCGAAGCTGAAACGGTAAATCTGGTCAAATTCGTTACCACCCATATCTTTTTCCAGTAACAGGTATTTACCAGTATTTGGTTCAAATGAAGTCGAACTTATAGGCTCATTTTCATAGGTTAACTGTTTGCGGGCTCCACCAGCCATCTTTAAATAATGTAATTGCGGGGTATTGGCAAACCTGGTTGAAATAACCATTTCCTTTTTTACAGGATGCCAATCGGAGAGGCTTGCGGCTCTTGCTTCAGTATATGGCCTGACTTCCTGAATTATCGAGGTCGGGATGGGAGGCAATCCTTCAGCTACCAGATTATCGGCCACAGGCAGAGCAGGAGATTGGTTTTGGGCTGTAGCCGATAATAAAGCTCCGGCAAGAATCATTAGAAATGTAGATAGATGTTTCATTTTGCTTTTTTTTGATTTGAAGTAAACTTTCATCCTTGGTCTTAGAGATTTTGTTTCACCTAAGTATTTCTATCAGCTCAAATTTATGAAATGTAGATAATAATTCAATAGATAGCAATATCTGATTTCCGGTTGGACAACCTACTATTTACATATTAGTCTTAAATTGCAGAAAAATACCGTTTGCGACCATTCAGTCATTTATATATCAGCATTATTTGTTTCACTATGGGAATTTCCCTATGGTTTCTCATTGGTTATAATGGTCGTACAAAAAGAACTGATCCGGTAATTTCAACTATTCAAGGTAGTGCTGGTTCCGAAGCGACATTAATTGAAAAAACCGATACTGCAACTATTATTATCCCTCTTAAGCGGATTGGTAAACTATATCTGATAGAAGCAAAAATTGATGGTGAAGAAGGAAATCTGGTTTTTGATACCGGTGCGTCTGGCCTGGTTCTGAATGAAACCTATTTTCGTCATTATGTCAGCATGGGCGAACATAGCTCCGGAGGAATTACCGGTGGGGTTGAAAATACCCAGCGCATTACGGTGGATAATATAACCGTAGGCCCTTTGAAATTCCGCAAAATACCTGGTAATATGGTTAATCTTGGACATATCGAAAACCGCCGTGGTATAAAAGTTCTTGGTTTATTCGGATTTGAACTGATTCGCCAGTACGAAATTCAGATAGATTATGCACATAACCAGATGCGTTTGTTTCCAATCGACAAAAAAGGCGATCTTTTGAATCGTTCAACTGGATTTAAAGCTGATTATACCCAAAAAATTGAAGAGACAAAGAATATTGTGTTCATCAAAGCCCGTATCGGCGACAAACAGCTTCGCTTTTGTCTCGATACAGGCGCCGAAACCAATGTACTTTCTACTGATTTACCGCGATCGGTTTTACAAACAGTTACCATAACCCGTACCTCCAGATTAAGAGGAGCGGGAACGGCTTATACCGAGGTAATTTATGGCCGGATGAATGAACTTGCCTTTGGCGATACAACATTTACCGGAATGGAAACAGTAATTACCTATCTCGATCATTTGAACGACTCTTACGGAAAACTCATTGATGGAATGGTTGGTTTCGACTTTATTTCAAAAGGCACTTTTTGCATTAACTTTGTTAAAAATCAAATGGGAATCGCATACCTAAAACTTAATGATCAATGAAAAAGGCCGGATTCATATTCATTATTTTTCTTTTGGCGGTTACTTTCCGGTTGAATGCTCAGATTGATCCCGGATCCATTGCCCGCGTTGAGGACGGGAAAGTAATTTACCAGCTGGATCTTACCTGGTCCGATTCTCAGAAGAGACAAGTGGTTGAACTTTTCGATCTCGACTCAACTGTATGGCAGAAGGTTGGCTCTGGTGCATCCACAATCATTCTGGATAGTGCTGAGTGGTATGTCCATAAGCTCGACAGGAATAAAATAGAACTTTCTAAACCGCTGGAACGAAAACCGGCTGTTCATTTAAATAAGTTCGATATCATGCTGGGCAATGAAAACTGGAAAACGCCTCCGGGGTATGTTGATCAGGAAAAAGTAATTTATGGGTTCAATAGTTTCAGCAAAAATAATGTTTACAGATACAATAAAGGAATTGTGCAGCTTTTCCTTCCTGGTAACACAAGAGCTAAAAAGGTCTTTATTGCGGGATCGTTTAACGAGTGGGATCCTCAAAGAACGGCCATGCAGCGGGTCGACTCCGGTTGGATCATCAAAATTCAGTTAAAACCAGGTAAATACTTTTATAAATATATACTCGACGGACGCTGGACTACCGATCCCAATAACCGCTTCGAAGAAAACGACGGCATGGGGAATATGAACTCGGTTCTTTATCTTCCTAATTTTCAGTTTAAGCTAAATAATTATAAGAATGCTAAAAAGGTTGTAGTAGCCGGTTCTTTCAACAATTGGAACCGGAACGAACTGCGAATGCGACGTACCTCCGAAGGATGGACTTTGCCGCTGTATCTCCGGGATGGCACCTATTCCTACAAGTTCCTTGTCGACGACCAGTGGATTACAGACCCTGATAATGAAACAACACGTAAGGATATGCTGGGAAATCAGAATTCTGTGATTGCAAAAGGAGACCTGCATGTATTTAAGTTAAAAGGGTTCGAACAAGCTCATCGGGTAATGGTTGCCGGAAGCTTTAACAAATGGAAATCCGACGAATTTCCAATGAAAAGGGTCCCCGATGGTTGGGAGCTGCCTTTCCGTTTCTCTCCGGGCAATTACGAATATAAATTTATTGTGGATGGGCGTTGGATGACCGATCCTGCCAACCCGTTTACCATTGGGGAAGGCGATGTTACCAATTCAGTCCTGGCTTATAAAGCAAATTACACTTTTAAACTTACAGGACATGCGAATGCCCGGACGGTAATAGTTACCGGGAGTTTTCTCGATTGGAATCCGCAAGGGTATAAAATGATTAAGAAGGATGGAGTTTGGACTTTCCCCGTATACCTCAAAAAAGGCAAGCATCTCTACAAATTGATTGTCGATGGCAGGTGGATACTCGATCCCGGCAACAAACTCTGGGAACAAAATGAGTATGGTACAGGCAATTCGGTGCTTTGGGTAGAATAGACGAGTTTCAAAGATTACTAAACAATAACACGAAGCCAAAAAGACACAAAATCGCAAATTCAAATTCTTCGTGTCTTTTCGTCTTCGTGTTAATATTATTTCGTTTCGTGACTTCAGCTTTTCTTAATCAACGGTTTGCCCATGCCCAAAATGGTTTTACCTGCCAGTTCATTAAGAACAATACCAGCCAGCATATACCATGCGCCGAGAGCACAAAGAATTAAAACATACCCGGCAACTACGTTTAAAACAGGAAAGCCGAAGTGTCCCAGGTCCAGCAGCAGAAAGCCAGTGAGAAGCAATGTGAAGGTTATAAACATGGCCGAATGGATGCGCATGGAACCGATCCAGAAAATAGCAGTAAGTAAAGTCCATGCAACCAGGTACATGCCTACATCAGTTCCCGACGAAGCATATATTCCGAAATGATTTAATATCCAGATAATTCCAAGGCCTATCCAGAAAGAGCCATAACTTGTAAAAACTGCATATCCGAAGTTATTACCGGTTTTTTGTTCCATAAGGCCGGCGATAAACTGTGCAAGGCCGCCAAATATAAAACCCATCGCTACCACGGGGCCCATACCACAAATGCCGATATTATGGAACTGCAATAAAAGTGTTGTTAGGCCAAATCCGGCCAGACCGACTACCGCCGGATTTCCTGTTTTTTCGTTACTCATTTTAATTTTCTTTTAATTTCGGGCGCAAAAATAGCTAAACCAGTGAGACTATAATTTTGAGTAACAAAATTATTTAGTCGAACTGATCCCGGGCTTAGTCGAGGGATCTCCGGGTAATCTTATCACTAGCTTAGAATGATTTTAATTAAGTTAGTACTAAGTCGTAAGCAGTCAGATAGGGATGTTCTTAAGGATTTACCTGTAACCCGCATGACAACCCGCAACTCCTACCCCCCGTAAATAATCCAATTATTATCCGTATCTTCGCGCACTTAAATAAGTGTCAGACCCACCTCTTTCCCTTCTTTAAATTATTTTTTACTTAAAAATTTTACATGTCATTTGAAAATTTAAAATTAATCGAGCCTATTCTCAGGGCTTTAAAAAATGAGGGTTACACACAGCCAACACCAATTCAGGAACAAGCAATACCCATTGTACTCAGCCGCAAGGATCTTTTAGGTTGTGCCCAGACAGGAACCGGCAAAACTGCCGCTTTTGCGATACCAATTCTTCAGATTCTGAATCAGGATAATGTTGGAAAATCATTTCCGCGCACCATTAAATCTTTGATATTAACGCCTACCCGCGAATTAGCTATCCAGATCGGCGAAAGCTTTACTGCCTATGGAAAACATACAGGTGTTAAGCATACCGTAATCTTTGGCGGTGTTTCACAAAAAGCACAAACCGATGCTTTACGCGCCGGTGTTGATGTTTTGATTGCCACTCCGGGACGTCTGCTCGATCTCATGAATCAAAAATATATTCACCTGCACCATATCTCCATGTTTGTGCTCGACGAAGCCGATCGAATGCTTGATATGGGATTTATTCACGATA
>JAJYAG010000096.1 GCA_021779665.1 Bacteroidota bacterium
GTCGACAGAAAAACTTTACAGTGCGGGTCGTTGTTAAAACTGTCGAACAGCTTACCACGATTCTGACCTGGCACTCCTCCGTGAAGATGCTCGTAGCGGATGCCCAGGCTGTCGAGTTCATGGGCAACAATGCGGGTCATGCGTTCCCACTGGCTGAATACTACCACCTTTTCATCGCCCGATGCAAATACCTCTTCAAGAATGTTCATCAGTTCTCCTATTTTGGTATCGTGCCGGGTTTTCTGATCAATTATAAAAGTGCTGTCGCAGGCCATGCGCATGGTATTCAGCAGAATCATGAGACGCTGGCGGTCTTTTTCGTTTAAAAAGCGCTGGCGCCGCCATTTGCTGATTAGCTGGGCTACACTGTGCTGGTATTCGTCGTGGATGGCACGCTGTTTTTCAGTCATGGGTACGTAAAGCACTTTGTCCATCCGCTCAGGAAGCTGTTCAATTACCTCTTTTTTGCGGCGGCGGATCATGGTTCCCGAGAGCAACAGGCCAATACTGTTGAGGTCGCGGTAACCGGTTATTCTCCCCTTTTCGTCTACAATACGGTGATCGTTCATAAATTTGAAAAAAGGCCCGAGAATATAAGGATTTACGAACTGAACGATGGAATAAAGCTCTTCCAGTTTATTCTCCAGAGGCGTTCCGGTAAGCACGAAAGAATAGGGCGACTTCAGCTTTTTAATATTCTGCGAGATACGAGTCTTGAAGTTTTTGATACGCTGGGCTTCGTCCAATATGAAGAGATCGGGCGAGGAAGCATTTAACTCCTCAATATCGTTTACAGCAGTGTTATAGGAGACAATTTTATAAAAGCTGTCATTCTGATATTGTTCTTTTCTTTTTTCCGCGTTGCCTTCAACAACCCAGGGACTTTGCCCGGTGAACTTTTCTATTTCACTTTTCCACTGGTATTTCAGCGAAGTAGGACAAATAATAAAGACAGCCGAAATGCCCATTTCCTTTCGGAGCAGTTCGGTTGCAGCAATGGCCTGAACCGTTTTTCCAAGGCCCATATCGTCGGCAATGATACACCGGCCTTTTTCGGCAGCAAACCGCACTCCCTCTTTTTGGAATGGGAAAAGTTTTGTTTTTATGAGATTACCAAAAGCAGCTTCATTTTCAATACAGTATTTTGTATAAATGATTTCCTTACGGCGTTTGTTTTCGCGCACCTCAAGAATGTATTCCAACGCATCGGGATAGCAACGAAAACGAGGGTTGATTTGCTGGCCTTTTGCCATAATACCGTCGAAAGTGCCAAACGCATCTTCGGGTAACACCAGGTTGTTAAAATGCTCTTTTGCAAGTTCTTTGTATTCGTTTTCGTTTTCGGAGCCAATACGTATTTTAATCGTCCTTTCGCCCCTGTAATCGATGTAAACCGAAGTATAAGCAGGCGTATAGCCAAGTTCCAGTAGGTGGCCCTTGTTTAAAACTGTCCGGATATGGTTGAGAACAGCTTCGATGTGTTTGCAGGTACCCAGTTTATTGGTTTTGAAGTCGCTGCACTCGCAAAAGTTGGCGCTGTTATCCTTGCTGCGTATGGCTACTTTGTAGGTGCGTTTGGTATCGGGATTGTAAACATCGAAATCGGAGAACACAGCATGCTTCCCACGGTTTTCAATTTTGAAGTGACGCGTTTGGGCAAACTGTTTCCGAAGGGCATACTGCCATTCGTCGAGCGTAAGATTATCGGGTTTCTGGTGATAAGGAACAGTTTTATATATGAGGTCGATTTTCCGGAGATCCATAGCCATAGATTTTATTCAAAGGTATGGCCAAAGAATTAAAACATTTTTTTCAGGAGGCTAAACTTTCGAAGGAGTTATTAACATGGATAAACAAAAAACGCCGCAAGAAACTTGCAGCGTTCGTGGGCCCAGCAGGGCATGATCCTGCGACCCCCTGATTATGAGTCAGATGCTCTAACCAACTGAGCTATGGGCCCTGAAATTTCGGAATTTTTTGGTTGTTAACCCATCTAATTCCATTATTTTTGGGATGCAATAATACAATTTTACCTGTAAATATTCAAATCTTTCATACGTTTTTTATGCTGAAATTAAAAGTCGCCGAAAAGTTAGGAATTGAAGCCCATGAACTTGAACAAGTTAAAAATATCATATTCGATCTGGGAAATGTTGTGATCGATATCCACTACAACCGCACCTTGGAAGCATTTAAGAAATTGGGAATTACCGATTTTGAAAAAGCCTATACCTTGTTCAAGCAGTCAGATTTATTTAATCTTTTGGAAACAGGTAAAATCAAAGGTGAAGAATTTTGTAACAGTTTACGCACCAATGGCATTGGCGAAATTACTGACGAACAGATAAAAGACGCCTGGAGCATGATGTTGGGCGAACTTACTGCTGAAAACTATGAATTTCTCAAAGAGGTTAAAAAAAACTACAAAACTTTTTTACTAAGCAATACCAACGAGATTCACATCGAGGTTTTTGTGAAAGCCATTGAGAAAGCCTTTGGTCGAAATGTTTTGCCCGAAATGTTCGATAAAGTTTATTACTCACACGCAGTGCAACTCCGCAAGCCTACTGTGGAGATTTATGAATTTGTGCTGAAAGATGCCGGCTTAAATCCCCGCCAAACGATTTTTGTCGACGACTTGCTCGAAAATGTGGAAGCCTCTAGAAAAGTTGGAATTCTAGGTTATCACCTGGAAAAAGAGAGGATACAGGAACTGTTTAATTAGCCAGGGATTAGCCGATCCGGATATCTTTAAAATTATTCCCTCTCCATCCAGTCTCCGTTCTCCTTAATCAAATTTATAAGTTCTTCCACAGCTTCTCCTTCAGGGATGTTTTTCTTGATCACCTGCTGTTTTTTGTACAGAGTTATCCGTCCGGGTCCCGCACCTACATAACCGTAATCGGCATCGGCCATTTCGCCGGGACCATTTACAATGCAACCCATGATTCCTATCTTTAAACCTTTTAGATGGTTTGTCCGTTCGCGGATTTTGGCACTCGTGGTTTGTAAGTCGAACAATGTACGACCACACGAGGGACAGGAAATATATTCGGTTTTGGAGATACGAGTGCGTGTTGCCTGAAGAATACCGAATGCCATACTATTAATTTCACTGGCCGGAATTGCAGAATTGTTCTCTATCCAAATACCATCGCCCAATCCATCGATCAGTAAAGCACCAAAGTCGCATGCGGCTTTTAACTGAAGGGTTTCGATATCCTTTTCGGCATAATTTTTATAGAGTATAACAGGATTATTGAGGTTGAAAGCGCTTATTTTTGCAAAGCAAACTCTCCATTCGGCTACAGCATTTTTCGATTTACTGTCGAGCACTATCACCGCATTATTCGGAAGCGAGCATCCTGTGAGTTGCGATAGTTCCCTGAAGTTCGTCTTCACGAAAAAAATGGGAGCTTCAGGCTGGAATTCCATCAGCTCATCCCAGGTAACCATAGGGAAGGCGTTTAGTTTGCCTTCATAGCAAAACCAATTGAAAAACGGTGTAATAAAAGCATTCTTTTCAGGCAATGTTATGTCAGTTGGAACTGTACCGCTAAAAATGAAATCGGCCGACTGGTCTTGGAACTTTACTGTTCCGGAGTTTTCCACCCTCCACCCCCAACTTTGCATTTTCTCATTCAACTGGTCATCGCCATAAAAAGACCCTATAACCACAGGAGGGTGCTCTCCACCAATGATTGAAGCCGGTTTGGTTTTTCTGCGGATGCTGTGAAAAGGGTTTACCTCAAATGGCTCCGTGACTTGAGAGAATGATGTCTCTTTTTCGCGCCCTTCAAAGTATGCTACCAGTTTGCGGGCCACAGGTATTTCTAACTCAGGATCTTCGGTGAGCGAAACCCGAATGGTATCGCCAATGCCATCGGCCAGTAATGCTCCTATACCGGCAGCTGACTTTATACGCCCGTCTTCGCCTTCTCCGGCTTCGGTTACACCCAAATGAAGCGGATAATTCATTCCTTCATCATTCATGCGCGAAACCAGCATGCGGTATGCCTGCACCATCACCTGAACGTTGCTGGCCTTCATGGAGATAACAACGTTGTCGAATTTCTCTTCTTTGCAGATGCGCAGAAATTCCAGGGCGCTTTCGGTCATACCTTCCACGGTATCGCCAAAGCGGCTCATGATACGCTGTGAAAGAGAGCCATGGTTAACACCTATTCTCAGAGCTGTTCCGTGCTCTTTGCATAGATTCAGCAAGGTAAGGAAGCGGGTTTTCAGTGCTGACAAATGCTTTTGCCATTCCACTTCGTTATGGGCTTGTGAAATATCGAATTTGCTTTCGCTATAATTGCCCGGGTTGATACGTACTTTTTCGACCACCAGGGCTGCAGCTTCTGCAACATTCGGGCTGAAGTGAACATCGGTAACCAGCGGGAAGTCATAACCCCTCTTGCGAAGTTCCTTTTTTATTTCGGACACATATTCAACATCGGCAAGAGTGGGAGTGGTGATGCGGACCAGTTCGCCACCAGCCTGGTAAATACGTATGCATTGCTCTACCGTATCTTCTATTTTGCGGGTAATTGTGTTGGTCATGCTTTGCAGGCGAATGGGATTGTTGCCGCCAATCACAACGTTACCGGCTTTTACCTCTAAAGAAGCGCGGCGTTTATATTGATAGGGAGAACTGCAGAAGGATGAAAATGATGTCATATTATTTCAAAATAAAAAACCCTTCATGGGTTTTGGTGTGCCAAAATTACCAAGAAGGGTTTAATAATAAAATTCTTAATGCTTATTTTATACCGAATTCTGCTTTGAGGGCATCAACATAATCAAGTTTTTCCCAGGCAAAGAACTCAACCTGTTTGGTGAGCTTTTCGCTGTTGATATAATAATCCACTTCTTTCTTATACGGATCGCGACCAAAGTGTCCGTAAGCTGCAGTTTCCTGGAAGATAGGATTCTTCAGTCCGAAACGTTTAACAATAGCATAGGGACGGAGGTCGAAAATTTTGTTTACTTTTTCTGCAATTTGACCATCGGTAAGGTTTACTTTGCCAGTTCCGTAGGTGTTAACATACAAACCAACCGGACGGGCAACACCAATTGCGTATGCAACCTGAACGAGTACTTCATCAGCAATACCGGCAGCAACTAGGTTTTTGGCTACGTGACGAACGGCATAAGCTGCCGAGCGGTCAACTTTCGAAGAGTCTTTTCCCGAGAAAGCACCACCACCATGAGCTCCTTTACCACCGTAGGTATCTACGATAATTTTACGGCCAGTTAAACCGGTATCGCCATGCGGACCACCAATTACGAATTTACCGGTTGGGTTAACGTGGAGAATATAATCGCCTTTAAATAATTTGGCTTCTTTTTCGGGTAAAGTTTTAACAACCCGGGGAATAAGAATATCCTGAACGTCCTTTTTGATTTTGTCGAGCATCACGTTTTCAACATCGAAATCGTCGTGCTGGGTAGAAATTACGATAGTGTGGATGCGCGATGGCTGGTTGTTCTCATCGTATTCGATGGTAACCTGTGATTTGGCATCGGGACGAAGGTATTTCATTGTCTGGCCTTCGCGGCGGATAGCCGAGAGTTCCAGTAATAATTTATGTGACAAATTAATTGCCAATGGCATCAGGTTTTCAGTTTCGCGGCTTGCGTAACCGAACATCATACCCTGGTCGCCGGCACCTTGTTCTTCTTCTTTTTCGCGAACAACACCCTGACGGATATCGGGCGACTGCTCATGAATGGAGCTGATAACGCCGCATGAATCAGCGTCGAACATATATTCGGCTTTGGTATAGCCTATTTTGCGGATCACCTCTCTGGCAACTTTCTGAACGTCAACATAACCTTCGGTACGAACTTCGCCGCTCAACACGGTTAAACCTGTTGTTACCAAAGTTTCGCAAGCAACTTTTGAGTTGGGGTCGCGGCGTAAGAATTCATCAAGTAATGCATCCGAAATTTGATCGGCAACTTTATCCGGATGTCCTTCTGAAACAGACTCGGATGTAAATAAATATCCCATATTCTTATAAAAATTTAATTAAGTTACTATTTAACAGGGGATATAAGCTGATTGAAGGAACAGAAAAGACTCGTTTTAGCATTTTTTTCCGTGGTTGCAATCAGACAAATTTATCCACTTTTTACGGGTGCAAATATAATCAAAGTTTGAAATATAACTACACTTAATTAGAAACGTAAAATAATGCATTTCAAACAGCCCTGACGAAATAATTGTTCAGTCCGGAACCATATTTAAGATTGAAATTTTGACAAAGAGATTTAAAACTTATCCCTGTGTACTGAAAGATCCTTTAAAATGCATCTCCTTAGGTGTGATGTTCAATACCGGAATAACAGACTTATTTAAAATTTGCTGGGCATGGTTGCCGAGGATTAAGTTTGTTATACTGGTACCTTGCTCAGTAATTATTGAAATCATACCAGCTCCTATAGATTGGGCATATTCCACTGTCATATCCGAAATATTATTGCCAACCATCGATTCGTTCACAACATTTAAATTTCTTCCTCTCAAATAGCCGGTTACTTGTTTTGAATAGGCGCCAAGTCGTTTTAATATTTTGGTGTTTTTTGTCGACGAAACCTCCAGAACATGCACATCTGCACCGAATAATTCGGCAATTTCGGAGGTCATAACCACTTTTTGACGGGTTTCAACCATGGCATCAATGGGTAAAACTATCTTGTTAATTTCTTTAGGAACCAGTCCTTTACGGATAGTGATAACCGGTCGGGTTGTGGCCGATATAATTTTGAAAGCATTGCTGCCAATAAAAAATTCTTCGAAACCTGAGGCACCATGCGTGCTGGAAGTAATAATACTGTCCTTGTACGATTCGGCCTGGTTAACAACTTCCTCATAAACCTTAGGGCCTTTTTTTATGATGTACCTTAACTTGGAATTATTTCCCAGCCTTTCGGAATAAGTTTGAATAATTTTTTCGAACTTATCCTTCGCCTGGTTGTATTCTTCACGGATACGGGCAGGGAAATGTTCAGCTGTTTTCTTCTGAACATAAACCATTTGAATGTTAGTGTAGGTTTTCCTGGAAAATAAAATTGCTAATTCCAATCCTTTGAGTGAATCTTCTGAAAAGTCGATAGGAACAATAAAATTCTTTATCATAATGATTGATAAAAGGTTTGAAAAAGCTAAGTTAGCGATTATTTTTTTACGATGCTGAAAGTTTACTTTAATATTGAAAACTAAAAAACATTTTATCTTATAAGTTCAAATGATTTTTGTTGAATAAGAAGATTTTCCTATTTTTAGCGATCGCACATATAAAACTTAATCAAGCAAATAAAATGAACAATAAATTCGCTCTCAACACTAAACAACTACTCGAAATTGCCGACGATCTCCGTAAAAAGATCGAAACCGGACTTCAAAAAGATGGTACTGAAATTAAATGTTTACCAACTTATATTCATCCTAAAAAAGATGGAATAACCGGTGTGGCAACTGTTTTCGATCTTGGAGGAACAAACTTCCGTGCTGCAACAGTTTCTGTAGGTAAGGAAACCAAAGTTACCAGTATTGCCGAAAAAGACATTACCGAAATGAAAGCTGCAGGGTTTACTGAAGAAGATCTGTACAATTCGCAGGCTGAGGTTATCAAAAAGCTTGAGCTTCCCGCGAGTTCTCCTATTGGTTATTGTTTTTCGTATCCGGCTAAATCGTTAACCAATGGCGATGCCGAATTAATTGTCTGGACCAAAGGAGTTAATATTCCCAATATGGCTGGTAAGCCAATTGGCAAACCGCTTGTAGAATATCTGAACAAAAAAACCACTTGCAAGTTTGGTAAAATTGCCGTTGTGAACGATACCATTACCAGCCTTTTTGCAGGTTTGAAGAATCCGGGTTTTGATGCTTACATTGGCCTTATCGTTGGAACAGGTACCAACATGGCTTCTTTCTTCCCTTCCGAATACATTCCAAAGTTAAAAAACATGGAAGGCTGGAGCGGCGAAACTCCGGTAAACTTCGAGTCGGGTAATTTCAATCCTCCTCATCTCACAGCTTTTGACGACGAAGTAGATGCCAAATCGGATAACAAAGGCGCTCAGCGTTTCGAAAAAGCTATTTCGGGAATGTACCTGGGTCGTGTTTTCCGTGCTGCTTTCCCCAACGACAATATTCCTGAAGACATGGATGGCGCCGGTTTAAGCAAGATGATGAACAACCCTGATGCTTTCAAAGCTGAGCATGTTGAAGTTGCTTTCCAGATTTACGAACGTTCGGCTAAACTGGTGGCTGCATCGTTGGCAGGTCTGGTGAAGAACCTGAATTCAGCATATCCTGGTCTTAAAAAAGTACAGGTATTGGCTGAAGGCAGTCTTTTCTGGAGCAAAGTAAAGAAAAACGATGCTTCGTATGTTGATATGGTAGACGCTACTATTAAGGAACTTTTGAAAGAAATGGGCCTGGGCGATACAAAAGTTGTAATTTCTCAAATGGAAAATGCAAACCTGATTGGTGCTGCCATGTCGGTTTTATCATAAAGAGTATAAATTTTATAGTTTCGGGAGAGAGGTTGTTGAAAAATGATCTCTCTTCTTTTTTTCAAGCCTTTCCTGAAAACTTTTTAAAGAACTACTCGTAAACACGAGTCTGAAAAATCAGTACCTAAAAACAGCTATTCCTTTCAAATATTAAAAGCACTGGTTATCAGACGTTAGTTTAAATATGACTGAAGATAAAAATTACGATAATTTAGTTAAACGTATACAAGAACTTGAAAATGAGCTTTCGGACTGTAAAGCTCAACTTGGTTCTTTTATAAATAATTTCCCTTTTGTGTCGTGGATCAAAGATAGCAATGGGAAATACCTTTATGCGAACGAGCCATTTTGCCGGGCTTTGGATAAAACTCCTGAAGATGTTATCGGGAATTATGATGAACAAGTAATTCCTTCTAAAAAGCTGGATGAAATAAAAGAACAGGACAGGCTGATTGTCGAAACCGGTAAAAAAATTTTATTTACTGATAAAGTTGACGATAACTGGTACGAAATTTATAAAACGCCGGTTAAAGACAGTAAAGGTAATATTACAGCCATTGCCGGTATGCAGCGCGATGTATCCGAGATCAGAAAAGCCATGGAAAGTCTCAATACCGAAAAGGGCCTGCTGCGTTCGTTAATGGATAATTTTCCTCATACAATTTATTTTAAGGACAAAGATTCCCGTTTTATCCGCATCAATAAGGCCCAGGCTAAAATGCTCGGAATTAGCGATCCTGAAGAAGCAACAGGAAAAACTGATTTTGATTTCTTTGCTCCTCAGCATGCGCAGGAAGCGTTTGACGATGAACAGCGGATTTTAACCACCGGAGAGCAGTTAATAAGTAAAACCGAGAGAATTCGCACAGCAGAAGGTAATTACATTTGGGTGTCGGCAACTAAAGTTCCTGTTAGAAATCTGGATGGCGAAATAACCGGGTTGGTTGGAATATCGATGGATGTAACCGAAAAATATCTAGCCGAGCAAAAATTGCATGAAGCACGCAAAAAGGCGATTGAATCGGATAAACTCAAATCCGCTTTTCTTGCCAACATGTCGCATGAGATCCGAACTCCCATGAATGGTATCATAGGCTTCTCAAATTTATTAAAGAACGGGAACATTGAAAAGGATCAGCAAAACGAATATCTTGGCTATATAGAAAAGTGCGGTAATTCTCTTCTGAATCTTATTGATGATATTATTGATGTTTCGAAGATAGAAGCCGGTCAGCTGGTTATTCGAGAGTCGGAAACATGTATAAACGAGCTTCTTCACGACTTATTCATCACATTCGATAAAAACCGGCTTTCGGAAAACAAAAAAACAATTGAATTAAGGCTTTGTATGCCCGAAAACACCGGATTGTTATATACCCAAACCGACCCTCACCGACTTAAACAGGTACTTACCAATTTAATAGGTAATGCGTTTAAATTTACCGAGAAGGGATTTATTGAATTCGGTTATAATCTGCAAGGGAAAGGGATTGAATTTTATGTGAAAGATACCGGGCTGGGTATTCCGAAAGATAAGTTCAACCTTATATTCGAAAGGTTTGGTCAGATTATGGAAAATGAGCGGCTTAACCATAAAGGTACAGGTCTTGGTTTAGCCATATCCGTTAATATCGTTAAGTTACTTGGCGGAAGAATGTGGCTCGATAGTGAAATCAATAAAGGCTCCACGTTTTATTTTACTATTCCGTTAAAAAATGAATCTTACCCGGAAATAAAAGAATTCCAGCAGTTTCCTACGGTGAACAAATATGAATGGATTGGGAAGAAACTTCTTGTGGTGGACGATGAAGAGCTCAATTGGCTGTTTATCCGCGATTTGATTCAACCCACACAGGCTCAGCTGGTATGGGCTAAGAATGGCCAGGAAGCTATTGAGATTTTTCAGCAGGACACCAATATTGATTTGATTCTTATGGATTTCCGGATGCCTGTGATGAACGGTTATGAGGCTACAAAGGCTATCAGAAGTTTCGATTCCGGCATTCCTATTATTGCTCTTACAGCATACGCCCAGGATGGCGAGAAAGATCTCATACTTCATGCAGGATGCAACGCATTCTTAAGTAAACCTGTTCGTAACGAACAGCTATTCAAAATGGTAAATCACTTCCTTTAAAGCTTCAGGATAATTAACTTTATTTCCTTTTCGGGAGGTAAATATGTCAGGAACATCCAAAGAAAAACCTGATTGATCTAATTTATTTCATATTAGTCTATACAAGAAATATATTTGGTTAAGATTGAAATGAAATAAAAAACCTCAACATGAAATTAAAACCGTTTTTAGTATCTCTGCTTAGCCTGATACTCCTGACTTCTCTGACAGCTTTTTCGCAAAACAACCGTTTATCGGGGATAGTTATGGATAAAACTGTTAATTCTCCGGTTATCGGGGCCATTGTAATTTTAAAGCAAATGCCCGATAGTTCAAAACAATACTCCGCATTGACTGACAATAACGGACGATTTGTAATTTCTTCCCTGCCAGGTGGTAATTTCAAACTTATTGTTCAAAATCTTAGTTACAAAAAAATCAGCTTGCCGGTTGTAATCAGTAAGAAGGACTTAAACCTTGGTATTATCAATCTCGAACCCGAAAGTAAAGAATTGAAGGAAGTGGTTGTTGTAGGCCAGGGTCCGACCGCTGTTCAGAAAGGTGATACCACCGAAATGAGCTCTTCGGCTTACAAAACAAATCCCGATGCTAATGCTGAAGATCTGGTTAAAAAGATGCCCGGTATTACTGTTGAAAACGGAACCGTAAAAGCTCAGGGTGAAGACGTTAAAAAGGTACTCGTGGATGGTAAACAGTTTTTTGGTGATGATCCTTCGGTGGCACTTAAAAACTTACCCGCCGATGTAATTGATAAGATTCAGGTTTTTAATAAATTGAGCGAACAGGCCGAATTAACAGGCGTGGATGATGGTAATTCACAGCGTACCATTAACATTGTAACCAAACAAAACAGGCGGTCTGGCCAGTTTGGGAAACTGATTGCCGGGACAGATTTCACCGACAAGTATCTTGTTACGGGCAATGTTAATATTTTTAAGGGAAACCGTCGGTTAACCATTCTTGGAAATATTAACAACATTAATCAGCAGAATTTTTCGGCCCAGGATCTTTTGGGAACTTCGTCGGGTCGTGGTGGTGGTTTTGGCGGACGTGGAGGTGGCGATATGTTTGGCGCACAGAACGGGGTTACAAAAACCAAATCGCTCGGCTTAAACTATACAAATACTTTTGGCAAAAAAGTTACCATGAATGCCAGCTATTTCTACAACTCCACTGATAATAACCTGGTACAGGAATCGAATACCGAGAACCTGTTTATTACCGATGGTAAATTCTCCAAAAACAACAGTAATTCACGAACTCAGAATTATAATCATCGTTTTAACATGCGTTTGGAGTATAATATTGACTCGATGAACACCATTATGTTTATCCCAAGGTTCAGTACCCAGAATAATTTGGTTGACAGATCTTCGTTTAGCAGCGTTTCAGGTGGTATTGTAAATACTTCAACAAACAGTATTACCAACCGGGACGCATCAAGTTATAATCTTTCGAGCCTTTTAATATATCGTCATAAATTTAGCAAGCCACGGCGCACGTTAACATTGAATGTTAATGGCAATATGTCCGACAGGAATACAGAAAACACTCAGTTAGCGCTTGTTGATACTGTTGCCGATGATCAATATTCCGAAAACCTTGTGAATGGCTCAGGAATTTCGGCCAATGTATCCTATACCGAACCAATCACGAAGTATGGAATGTTAATGGTAAGCGCATCCAGTTCCTTGTCGAAAAATGAAACCGATAAAGAAACTTACCGTCTGGGAGAAGCGCAACAAAAACTTGAAAGGCTGGATTCTCTGTCGAATGTGTATAACAACCATTATAACACCAACAGGGGAGGCCTTTCCTACATTATTGTGAAAGGTCAGCTGAATGTAACTTTTGGGGTTGACTACCAGCAGGCAAATCTTTCGGGTAATCAAACATTTCCGCAAGCGGGGAAAATAAATAAAACGTTCGAGAATTTCCTTCCCAGCGCCATGCTTATGTATAAGATTTCGAAGACCACCAATCTCCGGGTATTTTACCGGTCGTCTACCAATGAGCCATCGGTATCGCAGTTGCAGAATGTTATCGATAACTCAAACAGGTTGAGTCTCAGTACAGGTAATCCCGGGTTAAAGCAGGAATATTCGCAAAATCTGCGGTCGCAGTTTTCGTATGCAAATCCCGATAAAGGTTTCAATACTTTCTTTGTTCTTTCAGGAGGTTATACACAGGACAACATCGGCGACAGAACCATTTATGCTCAACGCGATACGTTATTTCTGCCTCAATACAACATTAGACTCCAGCCGGGTGCCCAGTTAAGTGTACCGGTAAACCTCGATCATTCTTACAATGTCCGCACACTTGTCAGCGTGGGTCAGTATATTAAGCCAATTAAGTCTAATGTAAGCCTTTTAGGCGGAATTGGTTATTCTCAAAATCCCGGGTATATTGATTCAATTCTTAACCGGTCCAATTCGTATAGTTATACCAACAGCTTAATTATTGCAAGTAACATCAGCGAAAAGCTTGATTTTACGTTATCGTACACTTCAAACTATAGCATAGTTAAGAATACTGAGAAGATAAGAAATATAAGTAATACAGAATACTGGTATCAGTCGGCTAACTTTAGGATTAACTGGATTTTCTGGAAGAATTTCGTGTTGCAAACCGATGTTGCCGGCCAGTTTAATAAAGGGTTATCAACCAGCTATAATCAAAACTATGTGGTTTGGAATGCCAGCTTTGGTAAAAAATTCCTCAAGAATAATGCTGCCGAACTTAAGCTCAGCTGCTTCGATATTCTGAATCAGAATAACAATATCAGCCGTAACGTTACAGCTTCAATTATTCAGGATTCGCGTACCAATACTTTTCCACGTTACTTCCTGCTTATATTTACCTATAATCTCAGGAATTTCAACGGCCAATCCATGCCAACTGATAGCGGTAGAGAGAGGTTCCGCGAAGGTAGGGGAGGATTTGACCGCCACGATTCCAATATGCCTATGGGTCCTCCGCAGGGTGCTCCATCCGGTCCGCCGCCTTCAGGATTTTAACAATATGCTAAGCCCTCCGCTTCAAAATAAGTCGGGGGGCTTATTGTTTTAGAGCATGTTATCAATTCATTTTTCTTTAGGAATAAAAGAGTTCTGGATTTTTTTATATCTTTAGTAAACTAACAGCATTAACCTGTTTGCCTTATTTGTCTTTTGTTTCAGGAGCCTTATAGTATTCACCTAATAATTTTAAAAATGAAAATTCCTAAGTCGATGTACAACTGGCTGAGCATTGCTGGCGGTATTATTGCTGCAAACGCTGTAGCGCTTATGATTTTGTTTGTGGTTATGTCGGTGTTCATTGATACCGGACATGCTTACGTGGGCCTTTACCTGTACATTGTTTTACCGGCTCTCATGATTTTAGGTATTTTATTGGTTTTGCTCGGCATGTTTATTAAGATAAAGAAGCTTAAAAAACAAACCGATGATAAAACTTCAAACTGGCCCGTTCTAAATTTAAACCTGCGCAAACAAAGGGTTCATCTGGGCATAGTTTCCATTGTTACAGTTGTTTTTGTTTTAATTTCAGCCGCCGGAAGTTATCAGGCTTATCATTACACCGAGTCGACAGGATTTTGCGGAACACTTTGCCATTCCGTGATGAATCCTGAATATACAACATATCTCAATTCGCCTCATGCCCGTGTAAAATGCGTGGAATGTCATGTGGGAGAGGGCGCCGACTGGTATGTGAAATCGAAGCTGTCTGGTCTGTACCAGGTGTATTCAGTTATTTTTGAAAAATACAGCAAACCTATTAAAACCCCCATACACAGCTTGCGTCCAGCTAGGGAAACATGCGAAAACTGCCACTGGCCGCAGAAGTTCTACGCCAAAAAGTTACGGGTACAACGAAGTTTCCTCTCCGATTCAGTTAATACCGAATGGAATATTTCGTTACTGATGAAGATAGGACCCGAATTCAGTGCTATGGGATTAAAGGAAGGGATTCACTGGCACATCAATCCCGATATTAAAATTGAATATAAAGCATCGACCGAAGACAGGGAAATGATACCCTGGGTGAAGTACACCAATATAAAAACAGGCGAAACACATATTTATACTGATGAGGAAAATATGCCCGCCAAATCAAAGCTTGACAGCTTACATACCCGCAATTTCGATTGTATGGACTGTCACAACCGGCCATCGCATCAGTTTAATGCAACTCCGGTGGTACTGAATAATGCCTTGCTGAGCGGCAGCGTTCCAAAGGAATTGAAATATATCAAGAAGGCAGCCATGCGCGCCTTAAAAGATCCTTTTCCATCGAGCGATTCGGCTAAAATCTTAATTCATAATTCAATTTATAGTTACTATCAGGAAAAGCATCCGGAGATAATGGCACAGAATAAAAACCTGATTGATAAAGCCATTTCAGGAGTTCAGCAGGAATATCTGAAAAACAATTTTCCTGAAATGAAAATTACCGGAACAAGTTACCTCAATCATATTGGCCACCTGAGCTCCGACGGATGTTTCCGCTGCCACAACGGGAGGCATGTAAATGAGAAGGGGAAAGTTATTTCCAAGGACTGCAACCTTTGCCATACCATAGTTGCACAGGGCACAACAGGAAATGTAAAGTCGGTTTCCCTGAATCAGGATTTAACTTTTGAGCATCCCATTGACATTGGTAACGATTGGTACGACTATGCCTGTACCGAATGTCACCGGAATCCTTAGCCAAGATTAACTGTCAGCGTGTTTCCCGATAGTGCCGTATTGTAAGTTGGCAGAGCACTTGTTGCAGGACCCTGAAGCACGGCTCCTGTTGTGGCAAACTTTGATCCATGGCAGGGGCAAACTATGTCGGTTCCATTGAAACCTACTGTACAGCCCTGGTGAGTACAAATTTTTGAGAAGGCAAAATAATTACTGCCCGTGGTATGTATAATCAGGACATTGTCTTTGATGGCAGATCCTCCGTTTGCAGCAAGACTGGCGTAAGCAGCATCGTTGAGGTCGATGGTAATTTTCTTGGTTCCCGAAGGAGTCCCCGGATCATTTTCATCGTTGTCATCCTTTGAGCAGGAGGTTAACAAATTACCGGCAAACAGAGTGGATGTTCCCAATCCGGCAAGGTAAAAAAACTGACGACGTTCCATAATATGTTTTGTTTTGAATTAGCAGAGAGTATGAGTCTAAAACAAAACTTTATTTGGAATGTTTCAAAATAGCGGCTAAAAGTTATTAGTTTTCAGTATTTTGTCCCGAGGATTTTACATACTCCGTAGGCGACATATTAAAGTACTTCTGGAAACTGTTTGTGAAGTACTGGTGCGAATTAAAACCTACCATGTACGCGATCTCGGAAACGTTAAGCTTATCCTGGGCAAGCAAATATGCGGCTTGTTTAAGGCGGATTGTTCTGATAAATTCCGATGGGTTCTGATTTGTTATAGCTTTGAGTTTCCGGTAGAGATGCACTCTGCTGATATTTAAAGCCTTTCCGAGTTTTTCGATGTTGAGGTCGGTATCGGTTAGATTTTCCTTGACAAAATCAATGGCTTTCTGAAGGAATAATTCATCGGCCGAAGTAACGGTCATTTCTTTGGCCACAAAACTGATGCTTTTTGAGAATTGCTGTTTCAGCTGCTCGCGTGCTTCGATTATTTTATCGACTTTAAGCTTCAGAACAGCCGGATGAAATGGTTTGTGCACATATTCGTCGGCTCCGGTTTCCAAACCTTCAATCTCATTTTCCACTGAGGTCTTTGCTGTAAGCAGAATTACAGGAATGTGACTGGTTTCGAGTGTGGTTTTAATTTTCCGGCATAACTCAATGCCATCTATTCCGGGCATCATAATGTCGCAGATAATCAGGTCGGGAACTTTTTCGAAAGCAAGCTGCCAGCCGTCGTTTCCATTGTTAGCTTTTAAAACTTTATAATCGTCGGATAGCTCATCGTGCAGATAATTTAAAATATCCAGGTCGTCTTCTACAACCAGAATAAGGCTTTGAGATGAGTCTTCGGTTTCGGCGTCGTCGTCCGGATTTGGTTCGGCGGGTATGCTTGCTGGTTTTTCGATATGCTTATAAGCTGTGCCGGTCTCCTTTTCTTCACCAAGTTCCTTTGCACTGAGATGCTCCTTACCCAAGGGGAGCTGAATTGTGAATGTACTTCCGAAGCCTTCGCTGCTCTTCACCCGGATGCTTCCATGATGGATTTTCACAAGCTCTCTTGCGAGGTGGAGGCCAATTCCGGTACCGACGTTAATTCCCTTATCCTTACTTTCGACCTGGTAAAACCTGTCGAAAATTTTCCCGAGATGTTCCTGGCTGATGCCTTTACCAGTGTCGGAAACCGAAATGGCGTACCAGCCCTTTTCGCTGCTTTTGGCTCCCGATATCTCGTCGGTTTTGATGGCAACAGTTATTAATCCTTCGGCAGGAGTGAACCTGAGGGCATTGGATATCAGGTTGAATAAAATCTTATCCATTTTTTCGGGATCAATCCATACAAAAAGCTCGTCGCAACAAGGCTCGAATGAAATATTGATTTTCTGGTCGGCAGCCGTTTCCTCAAAAAGCTGGATAATTTCCCTTACAAAGCTTATAAGCTCTATCTTACGGGCATGCAGCTTTAACTGTACATTTTCAATTTTCTGAAGTTCGAGCAGCTGGTTCACCATCCGCTCCAGGCGTTTTGTATTGCGATAGATGTAATTCAGATATTTCTTTTGTACTTCCGAAAGGCCGGTATTATTGAGCTTTTCGAGTGGTGCCAGCAGCATTGTAAGCGGGGTACGTATTTCGTGCGAAATGTTGGTGAAAAACTGCATCTT
Source organism: Bacteroidota bacterium (assembly GCA_021779665.1). Taxonomy (GTDB): domain Bacteria; phylum Bacteroidota; class Bacteroidia; order Bacteroidales; family JAAUTT01; genus JAAUTT01. Next base: position 17,479 of record JAJYAG010000096.1, read on the forward strand.
GCTTTGGTTTATCTCCTCCTGCTTTTCGCGTTCCACCTGTTCCATATGAAGCTGGTTCTTCATGTTGATGCGGAACATGGCTATTTTGCGGATATAATAAACAATGGTTGCAATTATGAGGGTATAGATGAGAAAAGCCCACCAGGTTTGCCAGAAAGGAGGCCGAACAATCAATACCAGTGTGCGCGGCTGGTCAATCCAAATTCCATCCAGGTCGGTCGATTTAATTTTCAGGGTATATGTTCCGGGCTTCAGGTTTGTAAAGGTGGTATAACGTTGCTGATAATCCTTGATATCCCAGTTTTTGGTAAAACCCTCGAGCATAACCGCATACCTTATTTTCTCGGGTACCGAAAAGTTGATGGCAGCAAATTCCAGGGTAATACTCTTTTGAGAATAGCTTAATTCGATGGTATCGGTCTCGTTGATATCGTTTTTCAGAATATTGTTTTCGCTTTTCGAATCGGGAGTTATTACCTGATTGAAAACCTTGAAGTTTGTAAAGATAAGATTTGGTTTAACGGGATTGGTAATGATGCTGTCGGGGTTAAAGTAAACCATGCCATCCACGCCGCCAAAATAAATGTACCCTTTTTTGTCCTTGTACGATGCGCCGGGGCGGTATTCGTTGCAGGGAAGCCCGTCGTACTCATAATAGTTCTGGAACAACCCTGTGGCAATATCCAGCTTCGAAATACCTTTGGTGGTCGAAATCCAGGCATTATTTTTCCTGTCGAACTCGACAGACATCACCGAGTTGCCCGAAAGCCCCTGCGAAGTATTGTAACTGTGCAGTTTACCATCTTTGTAACAGTATAAACCCGACAGTGTTCCGATCCATATATTTCCTTCCTGATCCTGCTTTACATCAAAAATTACTTCGTTAACAAAATCGCCATCGCTCATGCGGAAAGAGCGGAAGGTTTCGCTTTTTTTGTTCCAGGCATACAATCCGTTATAGGTTCCGATCCACAGGGTACTATCGTTACTATACTCCAACGCATTTAAAAATGGTTTGATATCGTAGGTTTTTCCTTTTACAACGGGATAAGTGCTGGGGATGATTGAATCATGCTCCAGATCGATGTAAAACAATCCTCCTCCGCAGGTCGCCACCCATAAGTTGCCGCGGGAGTCTTCTGTAAGGTCGAAAATGTAATTGTTCCATTTTTCCTTTTCGGCGCCGGGCATGGGATAATGCTTCAAGGGTTTTCCGGTGCCTTCATAGCAATAAACGCCATCGAGATAGGTCCCGATCCAGATACGCCCTTTTTTATCCGCATAAAGTTTGATGATGGCTTTGTCGGTCAACCCTGCCGGTGCAAACTGCCTGAAAGCTTTGCTTCCTTTTTCGAGCAGGTTTATTCCTCCGCCGTCGGTTCCCACCCAAAGTGTTCCCTCATGGTCCTTAACAATCGACTTAACAATGTAATGGCTAAGGTTAAGGTTCATTTTTTTTGAGTTTCCCAACGTGTGGAATGGTTTTACCGACGATATCTTGTGGTAAATACCCCGAAACTGAATTCCGAACCACATATCGCCAGAGCGATCCTCGTAACAGTGTACTTTTCCTTTCTGGATGTTCGGAAGGTCAATCAAAGAATTTGCATCTGTTATCTGGTTCTTTTCAGCATCATAAGTTTTGAGTCCATTTCGCTCCGTTCCCACCCAAACAGTTCCCCGGCGGTCGGTTGTTATGGAGTAAATGCCGCCATCGAGCAGATTTGCCGGATTTTCTGAATAACCCGCATGTTTAAATATTCCTTTCGCAGGATCGAAAAACACCAAACCAGCCCGCAGCGTCCCGAAAATAATCTGGTGTTTGGAATTCTGATGCACCACCAGCACTGTCCGGTCCGGGAATGTAAAGTCAATTCCTGTGTATTCCCGAAGGTTTAAAAAACGCGACGTTCCAGTTTCGAAAACCAGAACATTGTTATCGTCGGTTCCGATGAGCAGGTTGCCTTTCTGATCAAAAACAGCCTGGTTATATTTTGAATATGCGGGCGATCCGTCGTTATTGAACTGGTGGTTGAAAAAAGTATATTCCCATGTTTGAGGGTTAAAATGCACCAATCCATGGGAGGTAATAAGCCAGAGCTTCTTATCCTTATCTTCCAGTATCGAAACTACAGTGATGGGGAAATCCTTGTTTTTTACCTTCAGATGAACCTGCCGGAAGCAATCCTTTTTGTAGTTATATAAATTGAGACCGAAGTTGGTTCCTATCCACAAGTTTCCTCGTGAGTCTTCAAAAACGGTGTTGGTGTTGGTGGAGTTCAGCGTTGTGCTGTCGTTTACGTCCTGCTGATATACTTTAAAGTTGTATCCGTCGAAACGATTTAAACCCGAATAAGTAGGTATCCACAGAAATCCCCGGGTGTCCTGAAAAAATCCGTAAAGCGTAGTTCCCGATAAACCGTTCAGCGAAGAATAAAAACGGTCGTTTTGAGCAAGAAGGCTTAAAGTTAGACATGTAAATGCAAGAAAAAGAGATAAAAACCTGCTCATACTTTTCATTTATGGATACAAAAATAACGGAATTATGGTTCCGAATTACTGAACGGGAATTTGCCCTAAAAGTATATAGTTGATTAATAATATTTTATTCCGGCCGATGTAACATAATTTCAATAAAATGAAACATGATTTTAAATCTTTTCGGCACTGGCATTTAAAACATGTAACATAGCAGTTAACCCTCCTGGTCCCGTCCTGATAGCTTTGTACGTCCGATAAATGGCCTTCGCTACTAATCTGAATATCGGTCGGGCTATTACTATTATTAATTAAAAAAACAGAAACAAAATCTATGAAGAAAACGGTCCTATTTATTCTACTGGCTGGGTTTTTCTTTACAGCTTATGCGCAGACAACCATGCGCGGAAAAGTTGTGGACAAAAACACTAAGGAACCTTTGCCGGGTGCTGCAATCGCAATAGTTGGAAGTACTATTGGTACCAGCACCAATGAGGTTGGAGAATTTTCGTTAACTGTTCCCGAAAAGGTTTCGACAGTTAATGTTTCTTTTATTGGTTACAACTCGGTAACCGTTGCTGTTGCTCCTAATGTTGTTGTTGAACTTGAATCGGCAGCACTGGCTATGGAAGAAGTTGTTGTAGTTGGCTATGGGGTGATGCGTAAAAGTGATTTAACGGGTAGTGTTGCCAAGGTCAACGTTGAAGATATCCGGAAGGTATCGACCATTGATGCTGCTCAGGCTATCCAGGGCCGCCTTGCCGGTGTGAACGTAATATCTAACTCAGGTAACCCTGGTGCAGGAACAACTATCCGCGTTCGTGGTATTGGTACCATCAATAATTCCGATCCTTTGTATGTTGTCGATGGGTTTCCTGCCGGCGACATCAGCCATATTGCTCCTACCGACATCGAAAGCATGGAAGTTCTGAAAGATGCTTCCGCCACTGCCATCTATGGTTCGCGGGGTGCCAATGGTGTTATTCTTGTTAAAACCCGAACCGGTTCCAAAGGTCGTAAACTCGAAGTGCAGGCCAATGTTCTGGCTGGTGTTTCGGAGGTTTCCAAAACCCTCGAACTTGCCGACGCCTATCAGTTTGCTGCTGCCCGCAAGAGCATTGGTAATACCGACGACATTATCAACTATGTACTCGATCAGCAGGCTGCCGGCACTTATCTGAAAGGTACCGACTGGCAGAAGGAAATTTTCCGTAAAGCAGTAAACCAGCGCTATAATTTAAGCATACTCGGAAGCGGCGAAAATTACAGCTTCGACCACGGAGTGACTTATTCCAAGCAGGAAGGTATTGTGAAAGGTTCGTACCTCGACAAAGTGATGCTTCATACAAACAATAATTTCAGCCTAACAAAAAACCTGAAACTGGGTATGAATATCAATTACGTTTGGTACGAAAAACCAGGTGAAAAGACCGATTTCTATGGCGGAATTATTCCCGGTGCGCTTCGTTCCGATCCTATTTCGGCAGCATGGGACAATTATACCGATTTCTACGGCGAAATTTATTACTCACAGGCGTGTACCAATCCTGCTCTGGGAATCTGGCAGAATGGTTATGTCCGCTCGGGCGAAAACCGCTTCATCGGCAATTTTTTCCTGCAATGGGACGATATCTTCGTGAAAGGTTTATCCTTCCGCTCTCAATTTGGCAAACAGCTTAACTTCTCCAATTCTAAAAGCTTCAGCCCTAAATATTTCATCACCCCAACCCAAAAGAACGACGATCAGACTTTATACGAGAGCCGCTATTTTGGAAACTCCTGGTCGAATACCAATTATTTCTCCTATAACAAAACGGTTAGCAAACTCAACATCAATGCTACCCTGGGTATGGAAGTTCAGGCTTACAAAGGCAGCGATATCTGGGCTAAAGGTTACGATGTTCCCGAAAATGCCGACTTGCAATACCTGGGTGCTCATAAGGACATCGTAAAATTCGATTTAGGCGGTGGTGCTGGTCAGAACCGTCTGGCATCAGGTTTCTTCCGCTCTAACTTTTCGTGGGATAACCGCTTTCTCTTAACTGGTACCATTCGTATGGACGGTAGTTCCAAGTTTATGAGCGACAAACGCTGGGGCTATTTCCCATCGTTCTCTGCCGGTTGGAACCTCGGTAACGAATCTTTCCTCAGTGGTATCCAAAGCACTGTGAACACACTTAAACTTCGCGCCGGCTGGGGTATCGTAGGTAACCAGGGCAGCGCAGGCGATTTCGACTATGTATCGAGTGTTAATGGTGGTTTTGTATATACATTCAACGGTATTCCCATTGATGGTGCTATACAGCGCCGTCTTGCAAACCGCGAACTTACCTGGGAATCGGCCGAACAATACAATGCAGGTTTGGATTTCGGATTATGGAACAATGCATTATCGGGTAGCGTGGATTATTTTATCCGCAACACCAAGGATATGATCCTGAGCCGTCCTATCCCGATGTATGCCGGTAAGCAACGTCCCAATGTGAACGCCGGAACCATGTCGAATAAGGGTATTGAAGTTGCTGTTAACTATGCTAACTCAGCTTTTGGCGATTTCAAATATAATGTCGGTCTTAACCTCACTTTCATTAAAAACGAAATTACCAGTCTCGCCGGTGGCGATCCAATCCGTTCAGGTGGTGTAGGCCGCTCGGGTAATACAACTAAAACCGAAGTAGGTCGCGAAATAGCTTATTTCTACGGCTACCAGACTGATGGTATTTTCAAAACAGCTGAACAACTCGCTGGTCACAGCAAGGACGGTGTTGCAATTCAACCCGAAGCACAACTCGGCGACGTAATTTTCAAAGATTTAAGTGGTGACGGTAAAATAACCGAAGCCGACATGACTTACCTCGGCAGTGCATCGCCCGATTTTACAGGTGGTTTGAATATCAATCTCAGCTACAAAAATATCGACATGGTAATTTTCATGAACGGCTCTTACGGTAACGAAATTGTAAATGCCATGTACCAGTCGTTATACTCTTCGCGTATGTTCGAAACCAATATCAGCCGCGATATGGCTTTGAACCACTGGACTGCTGAAAACCCAACTTCGAATGTGCCTCGTTTAACGGCTGGCGACCCCAACAAAAACGACGAGCGTTTCTCCGATCGTTGGGTGGAAGATGGTTCCTACCTGAGAATTAAAAATATTCAGTTGGGTTACACACTTCCAAAATCACTTTTGAATAAGGTTCACATCCAGAACATGCGCGTTTATGCATCGTTCGATAACCTCTTCACATTCACCAAATACTCCGGTCTCGATCCTGAACTGTTCGGCCTGTATGGTAATCCATTTTATTATGGTGTGGATCTGGTTAACTATCCTCAACCCCGCACTGTATCTCTTGGTATCAACATTTCATTGTAAACGGGAGAGTATAATTCTAAAATATTAGAGAAATGAAAAACATAAGATATTATATATTAACAGCAATTGTGGCAATATCGCTGTCCGGTTGCAACGATTTCCTGGACCTGAAACCACAAGGTTCGGAAAACAGCGATAACTTTTTTCTTCAGAAGGAAAATGCAGTGCGGGCTGTAAATGGTATTTACGACCAGCTTCAGCTCGACGAAGGCGCTGGTCCCGATGGCCAGTGGATGGCGCATCATCACGACTGGTTTATTGGAGATGTAATTTCGGACGATGCTGAAAAAGGAAGTAACGATGGTGATTACCTCGAATTCCGCGACCTCGTTGGCTGGGATCTGAAATCTTCACAATCCATGTCCTCTTCTTTCTGGATCCATGGTTTCTGGGGTGTGTCGCGTGCCAACTATGTGCTCGAATCGCTTCCAAAAGTTACCTGGGATCCTAAACTCCGCGACCGCTTAACAGGCGAAGCGCTTTTCCTCAGAGGCTATTTCTACTGGTATCTTGTAAGAATTTACGGTGGTGTGCCCATTTTTACATCTTCGGTTAAGCCATCCGATTTCGGTACTGTTAAAAGAGCTTCCATAAATGAGGTGTATACGCAAATTGCTGCTGATTTAACCCAGGCTGCCGAGTTGCTGCCCGAAAAAAGTCAGTATGGCGCCTCCGATATGGGCCGTGCCACCAAAGGTGCTGCCAAAGCTTTACTTGCACGCATCTACATGTATCAGATAGGAACTGACAAGGACAGCAAAACTACATGGCAGCAGGTGTACGATTTAACCAATGCCGTTATTTCGTCGGGCGAATACTCGCTGATGTCCAACTACGCCAAACTTTGGGAAACTGAAAACGACAACAGCGAAGAGTCAGTTTTCGAAATCCAGTTTGGTATCGGATCGTCCGATTTGGCACCTGCTTCTATCGGAACCAACTTTTATAACTTCCAGGGAAACCGTAAGGACGACTCAGGCTGGGGTTTCAACAACCCGACCAAAGACCTGGTTGCAGCTTACGATGCCACCGATCCGCGCTTGTCGTGTGTAATTTATGGTGAAACCTACAATAACGGTATCCTTTACGGAAAGAAGAGAAAATACGACCGCAAAGAACAGGGTACCAACTGGCTCAACCGCAAGGCTGCTCTGCCGGTAAAACCTGCTCAGGCGAAAGCTGCCGACAGGAACATCAAAATTATCCGCTATGCCGACGTGCTGCTTATGAATGCCGAAGCTGCCTATTATCTGAATAAACCTGCCGAAGCACAGGCTAAGGTTAACCAGGTTCGTCAACGGGCGCGCAACAGTACCTACTGCATGGGTTATGCCGAAGGAAAAATGGACTACAGCGCTGCTCCTGCAAGTGTTAACCTGCCGAACATTACATCCACCGGAGCACAGCTTTTACAGGATATCTGGAAAGAGCGCCGCCTGGAACTGGCCATGGAACAGCTTCGTTTTTACGATCTGGTACGCACAGGACGTTTCTTCGACGTGATGAATGTTGAAAAAGATCAGAAGCGTGCCGATGGTCAGCCTTATTCCGACCAGTATAGGTATGCCAACATCAAGGCCAATGCTTTAACAAAAACAATTGATGGTCCTAACGGCAATAAAGTACCTCTGCTTCCATTACCACAAACTGAAGTACAGGCCTGGGGTATGGAACAAAACCCTGGTTATAATTAATCAAAAATGTACATGAATATGAAAAAACTGATCTATATATTTTCTTTGATTGCTTCGGCAGCTCTCTTTTTACCAGGCTGCGACGAAGATCCGTATTCGCTGGGTTACGATATCAGCCTTCCTGCTGTATCGGTAACTGCGGTGTCGAACGAAAAGCCTTTTGTTGGCGATACCATCCGCATTGAGGGTGAAAACATGAAAACCATCGCCACTGTTGCCATTGATGTTTATAACTTCAATATT
>JAJYAG010000097.1 GCA_021779665.1 Bacteroidota bacterium
GCGGCGAAGCCGCAAACCTACCCCACTCCTTGTACCTAAATGGCTCATTGTCATTTCGAACGGAAGTGAGAAATCTATTTATTTCCTTAAAAGTTGAAAAAGAAAAGGTATATTCATTTTCATTAAAAAAATAAACTACTCCTATTAAACAAAAATTCGGCTGGTCGGCACTTTCTATATATTCTCGCGAATTTCCTCTCTTTTTTATCCCTTGGATATCAAAAATTCCTAACTTGACCCGGAATTTCAACATAACAAACCCAAACAAACCGACACCATATGCATTGCAAACGCGTATCTTACTGCCATCAAAAACCTTCGATCAGGTCACTCAATCGCATAGGAGATAAATCACCGATAGTTTATATAAGGATGTTTTGCCAACTTTAGAAAAACCTCAACTATTAATAACCACCATAAATAAAGATTTAGGATATGGGAATATTAGAAATAATTGGAGAATTGATTAATCCTGGACCCGTAGGGGAAGTGGATTTTAATGACAAAAAGTATGAAGTACAACAAAACCTTATACCGGTACGATTTGTGATTTCAGTTATAATTATTGGAATAGTTGAATATTTATTTGTATTTCAAAAGGAATACATGCATGATTACAGTCAATTATTAAAAATCAATGCTTTCCTGATTATTTATCTCTTTATAGCATCTGTAACCAGGATAAAGCCTGATTATAATAATTTAGGATGGGTTCCATTTTTAATTAACAATCCATTTAGAATTTCAGACAGTATCAACAGATTTCTTGTGATTTTGAATATTTTACTTATGCCTGGCAAATTTATTACAAAGTCGGTGATAGGATTTTACATGTATTGCAGAAAACAAAAATAGAGTTATTAAAAAAAGCTGCTTTATCTACAAACCCGGACTATATGAATGTAAAAGACCTGAAAGAGAAATTACTAAATCAAATTACCGATTTTGAGATTATACAACATGATATACCTATTAAATCCAAAAATGATGCTTTAGGATATTTTAAAATTGAAGAAACAGCTCCAACATTGATAGTTAAAACGGAAACAGGTTTTTATGCATTGATAATTTCGGGGGAAAGAAGCAAAGTGGATTTCGATGCACTCAAGGATTTACTTGGTTGCAAGAAAATCGGAATGGCCGATAAAAAAGAAATAGTGAATAACTTTAACATGGAACCAGGTCAGGTTCCGCTGGTTGGACATAACTTACCCTGCATAATAGATAACAGAATTTTTAAATACCGGTTTGTTTATGGCGGCACGGGAGATTGCTACTACACTTTAAAAATAAAACCCGACGATCTAGTGAAAGTAAACCATGTGGTTTTACAATTTGATTAAGATATGTTTGATTTTGTAACAACAACTATGCAGTACCCTGAAAATCTAAGGCTGCAATATTGAACCGGTAATTTACTTCGCGGCATTCATCCAGCTCACTATAATCCTTTCGAGGTTCGAGGCTGCCTTTTTGATTTCATCGCGGTTTTTAAAAGTGGCTATGGCCCTGTCATTTTCTTTCCAAAGGAGAAGTCCCGATTGATCATCAATCAGTTTGCCATTGGGTTGGGCAATTTTTTTGGCTCCTCTGTGAAAAATCAACTGGATTTGCTTTGGCGGCTGAATTTTCATGGTCAACCTGTCCTGGTCGTCGAAACAATAATTTGGGCCGTTCCACTTGATATTTTCAGTTAATCCAGGCAGCGAATTCAATATGATCAGCCGAAGCTCTTCAACTTCTGCCCGTAACGGATGATTTAACCCATCGAGAAATTTAGTCACATCGGAGTTTAAGTTTTTCATAACTATCAAATTAACTGAATATTTTCAACTTTCTAAAGTTACGGCTATACCTTGCCTTAGCGTTTTGTGAATCTCGGCTATAGAATCAACATCGTGAATAAGTTTGTTAATCTCTTCCTGAGAGTGTCCGGGAGCTTTAATATGAGCCTTGTACACAATATGCGAAGCAGGTTCTCCTTCTTTACCGAATTGCCCGGTAACAGTAACATCCACCGAATTAATGTGCATGCTTCTTTTGGCTGCCTCACGGTAAATGTCGTTGCAAAAACACACCGCCAGAGAAAGAAACAATAGTTCGCCACCATTGACAGACGAACCTCTCCCTGTTGTTTTGGATGGAATAGTCAGGTCTTTGGCGTTGCCATCGGTAGCAACGGTTACAATATTTTCCTGAGCATTATTTGTTATGGTTGCAGCAATTAACATACATAAAGTTTGGATATACACTTAACGCCAAAAACTGCAGTTTGTTCCGGTTGCAGTAATCCTATTTCCAGATCGGTTCTAAGAAAACTAAGATTAAGCTAAGCCTAAAATCTTCTCTCAGGACATTTACCCAATGACAACCATTAATGTTAGGGTCCCGGTAATATGCGCCAAAGGCGGTGCTAAGAAGTTGGTAAAATGTGGCCAATAATACCCGGCATTTTGCAGCGCCATAACCAAAAAATTGTAAATTGGCTAAGTAAATATTGACCAAAAAACCATACACGACTAATACCGACATGCATTCTTTAGTAATATATTTTTCTCAGCACCAATCCGGAAAAGGAAAATGTAAATGCATTGTTGATATAATGATGTTATTTGCAACCTTAAGAAAAGACTATGGCAACAGATGGTGTTAAAATTATAGATGGAGATTTGGCTCATGATACATATTGGGGCATTATGGATTTATATGACAGGGGAGCAAATCTTGATACAATTAATAAGGAATTTCCATTAATTAAAGAAGAGCATACAGACGAATTTGACTGTGAAATTTATGTCACTTCTTGCGCATTAGCTTTATGGGAAATTGGACAGATGACCGATGAAAAATTTAAATATGCTGAAACAATTGTTAATAAAGGAGTTTCTGTAGAAGCATGGTCAATTGAAGATAAAAACCAAGGTAAGGCTAGGCAGAAAGTCCTTGATAAGTTTTTGAAAAAAATAAGTAAAACAAACAATAAAATAAGGCCACGCAAAAAGTACGGTAAAATTAGAAACTTATATTTTCAAGCAGATGATTTGTTGACATTTAAATTGAATGACGGTAATTACAGAGCCGTAATTTGCGCGTTAATTGACCAACACAGAGGAAATTGTAGCTATATTTTAGTCCCTACTACATATAACTCAAATAAAAAGCCTATCGTCGAAGATTTGAAAAATACAGAAATTCTGGGGAGAATGATGTTTTCAGGGCTTAACCGGAAGGCTACTTTGGAAAAACAACCTGGGATAAATAGAGTTTGGGAGTTTGTTGGTGGAAATACAACTTCCCAATTTGGTTTAGTGAAATTTGCAGTTGCTCATAAAGACTTTATGAATTTTAAGGAAAAATTTGAAAAAGTTGGAATATTAAAAATTATGGATGGTTTAAAGTATACAAGTTCAATTCAATACGAACAGAACTTTGAAAGATTTGAAGATATTTTCAAAGATTTGGAAAATGAAATCAGGATTTTACAACATGAAAAATTTCCGGTGACTGTATTGTGCGAAGTATGAGAAAAGGAACAGCCTATAAAGATGTTTATATTTTTAAGGTTTAAGCACTTACTTCAAGGTTAAAACATTTGGCTGTCAGTATTGAGAATTCACAACTGTATCAAAAGTATAGGTAACTTGACAGGAAATCGGTTCGAAATGCCAAACGTTTCATATATGTTACCGTTTCCAACAATGCTAAAAAAGAAAAACACTCTATATAATGATTTTTTGGAAAACGAATACTAGGGAAACATCTAAACCTAAAATGGTACCAGTTGTAAAAATAAATAAAATAATCCGACCCCTGATTATTGGGTTGATTAGCTTTTTGCTCCTGGATAATACACCGATTTGGGGGCAGGAGGTTAAAAAAACAACTAGTATAAGTGTAAAAGAATCTTATAAGCTGCTCACTGATAATAAATACGTTGCTGATTTGATAAATTACAAATACACTGACTCTACTATTACCAAATTTATCAAACTGAATGAACCCATTGAAAAAGGTCAGAGTTATTATGAATATTGGATATATCAGGAACAGCCTAAGCTTCAAAAAATATCTAAGCTGTTGATATTAAGGATTGATAAAATCTCCAAAGTGATTTCAGTTTATGATCCCGAAACTGATTCAATAGTTCCCCTTAATAAATGGATAGCTTCAGTAAAACTGTAACCGGCACTCATCTGCTATTATCAATCCCTTAGTTTCGTTACACCAAAACTTTCGAAATAACCAAACCACTTATCACCCTTAGCATCGATGGCAATACTCGAAACCCAATTATCGGGTAACCCATTTGCTTTATTATAGGTGATCCAATTGGTACCATCAAATTTTAACACTCCGCGCACTTCGGTTCCAACCCATTTATTACCTTGTGAATCAATTACCACACATGAAACCTTAACCCAACCTCCTGGCACGCCTACCGGCATTATATATCTTGTCCAGGAAGTCCCATCAAAGCTAGATAAGCCTTGAGTAGTTCCAACCCATTTATTGCCCTGGTCATCAATGGCGATACTTGAAATTTCTCCATCGCTGCCATCTCGCGGAGTAGAGATTTTAGGATAGGAAGTCCAATTTTCGCCGTCAAATTTTAACAGTCCTCCTCCCCCTGTCCCAACCCATATAATATCATCTTTGTCAATTGCTATAACTCGGGAATATGAGGATAAACCGGCGGGTGATTTGTACAAAGTCCATTTTGTACCATCGAATTTGCATAATGCCCCACCACCTGCCCATACATTCCCTTTTGAGTCAATGGCAAAGGATGTGATATCATTATCGGGCAGACCCGAAGTTTTATTAAAAATAGTCCAATTAGTGCCATCAAATTTTGATACGCCGCCACCGTACGATCCAAACCATTTGTTTCCATGTTTATCGAAAGCTATACATCTGACTCTGTTATCAGCTAAACCATCATTGGTTGTATAGGTGATCCAGTTCGTACCATCATATTTTGTTACTCCACCATAAGTTCCAAACCATATATTATCCTGTGGGTCGATAGCAATAGCCATTATTGCATTATTGGCAAGCCCGTTTTTTACCGTAAAATAGGATAATTTCGATGGATCCGAATCTTCTTTCTTACACGAAAACATAAATGTTAGCATTAATAAAAGCAAACATACCTGTGTGAATTTGATTTCCATAGATGTTAAAGTGTTTTTCAGGTGAATCGGAGTAGTTTATATTCCTGTCAGGTTTTCGCCATTAAATGTACAAATTATTTCCAATTACATTTATTCTTGGGGCCTTAAGCAAACAAACGACTGTTAAGAAAGACAGGTGCGAGCCGCGTAATCCTTAATCTCTCAGTGTAGAGGGAAACTGAATATTGAAACAAATGTTTATAAATGTGATGAATAATACCCTGTATTTTGTTGCGTCATAATCAAAAAGTTGTAAATTGGCTTTCAATAATTTACAACCATACAGGAACTAACACCACCATGCTTGCCTTAGAAATATATTTTATTCAGCACCACTCCGGAAAAGGGAAATACAAAAGTAGAGACTGCCAGTTTACAACCTTAATGTAAAGAAACAAGGATATGACTTTTGATAGAGACATAGAATCGTTCATAAAGAATTATATAAAAGCTTTAAAGGAAAAAAATGCAGTAGTTTTTGCAGGCGCTGGGATGTCCGCTGCTCAAGGTTTTTTTGACTGGAAAAAGCTTTTAAAACCAATTGCGGACAAACTTGGACTAGATATAGATGAAGAACAGCATGACCTGACTGCTTTAGCACAATTCTTTGTAGATGATCACGGAGGAGTCAGGGGTGAACTTGACCAAATACTTGTTGAAGAATATGGCAAAACAAATTTAGCAGTTTCCGAAAGTCACAGAATTTTGGCAAGATTACCAATTCAAATTTATTGGACAACAAACTACGATAAACTAATAGAAAAAGCCCTAATTGAACAAGGTAAGACACCTGATATAAAAAAAGCACAATCGGATCTAACAGTAAATCTTCCAAAGCGAGATGCCATCATCTATAAAATGCATGGGGATATTGAGACAGTTTCGGAAACAGTACTTACAAAACACGAATACGAAGATTACAATAAAAAAAGAGAGCTATTTAGCAATGCCTTTAAAAGTGACTATGTTTCAAGGACTTTTTTATTTATAGGTTTTAGTTTTACAGATCCTAACCTTGATTATCTAATCAGCCGAATTAGAACCACTCTTGGACAAAACATAAAACCAGACTACTACTTCATTAAAAGAGATACTAATACTAGAATACAACGTAGGCAAGAACTTAGAGCCAATTCATTAAAAAAGTACGGACTTAATCCGCTCTGGATAAATGACTATCCTGAAATAACTTCAATCTTAAAAGAAGTTGAATCAAGGTTTTTAAGAACAACAATTTTAATATCGGGGAGTGCCGAAGAATATGGAAGTTTTGGAGAAAATAGAGCAATTGAATTTCTGCATGATATAAGTAAATCATTATCGCATAACTCTTATAAAATTCTGACTGGCTTTGGTTGGGGTGTTGGTAGTGCTGTCATTAATGGCGTTCTTGACAACATGGAAACCGAGAGAAATCAAAACATGGACAATTATTTGATCATGCGACCTTTTCCCCAATTTGAAACCAAAGGAAAAAAATTAAAGGAATTATGGACTGATTACAGAAAAAAATTTATACCTCTTGCAGGAATTGGAATTTTTGTTTTTGGTAATAAGAGAAATAAAGTAACCGGGGGTATTGAAGCAGCTGGTGGAATGATTGAAGAATTTGAAATCGCTCTTTCAAATGGATTAATGGTCATTCCTGTTGGTATCACAGGGTATGTTGCAAAAGATTTATGGCAAAAAGTAATAGACAATTTTGATACTTTTTACCCAAATAATCCGACACTAATTTCTGAGTTTAATAAGCTTGGAGATTCAAGTGTCACTAATGAGGACCTCATTAAAACTATTATAATTATCATTAATCACTTAAATTCAAAATAACATGGCAACTAAAAGACAAATTTTTTACAGCTTTCATTTTGATAAGGACGTATTCCGTGTTCAACAAATTAGAAACATGGGGGCACTAGAAGAAAACAAACCTGTTTCACCGAACGACTGGGAAACGGTTAAAAAAGGTGGAGATGCTGCAATTGAGAAATGGATTGACGACAATATGAAAAACAGGAGTTGTGTTGTTGTTTTAATTGGTGAAGATACTTATAAAAGACCTTGGGTAAAATATGATTGGTGAAGATACTTATAAAAGACCTTGGGTAAAATATGAAATCAAAAAAGCATGGACAGATGGTAAAGGATTATTGGGAATTCATATCAATAATTTGAAAGATCCAAAAACAGGGATCTGCTCCAAAGGGACAAATCCATTTGACCAATTTACTTTTAAGGATAATAAAGGCAACATTAAATCAATACCATGTAAAACCCCCTCGGCTTCAGACGCATATAATAGTATAAAAAACAATATAGAGGACTGGGTTGAAGAAGCTATAAAAAATAGACAATAGGAAAATAAAAAAGCACGAACACACATGCGCGGTATAGCCAATAAAGGGTTTCATTGGTGTGCGAAGGGTTGCTCCAACTTTTCGTGTAACTTGATAGGAAATCGCCCCAATCCTTTACTGGCCATACAACCATCCGTTACCTGCTAGCTTAAAAAATGACACAAGCAGATAAAATAGGGTTTATTGATGAATATGGTGACAAGAGTATCCATTTTGAAAAGGGTGGAGTGTCAGTGTATTTTATTGTCACTGCAATTATTATAAATAAGATAGATTTAAAAGAGATTGAGAATAAAGTAAAGGAACTTAAGTCAAAATACACCCAAGCTCCGGAGATAAAATCAAAATCATTTACTGATTTGAACAAGAGGTTGCAATTTCTTACTGACTTATCAGAGCTTGATTTTAAGATTTATAGTGTTATAGTCGATAAGCGAAAGATCTTCGAAGATAGTGGGCTAAGATTTAGAGAATCCTTTTTTAAATATGTTAATAATTTACTTGATTCTGATCTATACCGTTATTTCCCTTATTTAGAAATTGTGTCTGACGAGCATGGTTCTGAGAAATTCATGAATGGATTTATAGAATATGTTAAGAATCAACATAAACAATTTGAATTATTTAGGAACCCAGAATTTAGATTTGGAGATAGTAAAAAGGAAATTCTTATACAGCTAGCTGATTTTATTTCTGGAAGTTTAGCTAGATGTTATGATCCTGGTAAAAGGATTGAAAACCCGAATCTAATTTTAGACATTCTTGAGAAAAATATTTTACACTTAAGAGAATGGCCTGAAACTCCTATTTCTGCTGTAAAAAACTCAAATGATAGTGATGAGCAATTTAATCATGAGATTGCAAATTTTGCTTTAAACCAAATAAATCATTTTATTAATTCTAACGAAAAAAAGAATGACGATTATACAAAAAACCAATTAATCTGCCTGCACTATTTGGTTTTTAGATTTCGAAATAATCCCTATGCTTATATTTATGCTGAGGAAATAATTGAAAGGATCTGCGTTCGCGGAATTACTCTTTCACGCAGATTATTTACGAAGGATGTTATTGGTTCTTTAAGAGATCAGGGAATTTTAATTGTTAGTTCGCAAAACGGATATAAAATCCCAGCTTCTAAAGCCGATTTAATAAGATTTTTTAATAATTATTCTACTAAAATTCTTCCTATGATTGAAACACTTGATCAATGCAATGTTCTGACAAAGACTGCAACTTATGGTTCAATTAACTTATTGGATGATATAAAAGAATTTGAAATAATTAAAGTGCTGATTAATGCAATAAAAGCCCAGCCGCCAATCGGGTAGGCAGCCGTGAGGCAAAAGCCCCACGGTGAACCAAGCTCTATTTTGACTCCTGTGTTAGGTTTCGATATTCCTAAAGTCATTGATAACAAAAAACATTTTATGAAAATTATTACTGTTTTATTTGTGCTGATAATTGGATTTACAGCCTATGGACAAGAAGAATGTGGTTATAAGCAAATGACTGCAAAGATTGATTCAATTGCTAAAGCGAGAAATATCGAGAATGGGATAGTTAAATTTCATCGAGTGACTTCTAATGGTGAGAGCTCAACCACTGATAGCTACGATTTAACAAAAAAACAAAAATTCTCATTCGACGGACAATTTATGGTTATGGGGAATAGCTATTTTAATATGAATAAACTGCTGTTCTTCATTATCAGACAGGATTATATTGACTTCTATTTTCAAGGATATTAAATTAACTGGGCATACATACTAAAAAACACTACTCGCTATGAAGCTATCTCAGAAGAATTTTTACATCTAATTTATGATATACGAAATTGATATAATGAAGTCTCTCTTCAGACTTTTATGGCTTCAAAGTGATAATTGTAAACTGCCAATCCAAAACATGGGATATAATTTAATGGAAGTTGGAAAATTTACCTGTCAGTCAAAAGACATTATCAGGCACTATCTCGATTACTTAATTGACCAAGGAATTCTGGAGCTTGTTTCAGAGAACCCTTTATTGTATCAATTTACAGATAAAGGAAGACAAATAAAAAGTATGGATGATATTGAAAAATTATAAACCAGGTTTTATATATCATGCCGGCTCCAAACTAAATCCGGCATAAGCAGGAAAATCACTAACATAATTTAAGATCACTCTTCATACGTTATGAATAGACTCATGAAAAATATATTCTTAGTAATATTTATAAGCATTTCAAGCCTAGCATATTCTCAAACAATATATAAGATCTGGGTTGGGGAAAATCTTGAATATCTTGAATTAACAAAGAGAAAGGCGAATTTTGACTATGGTTATCATCTCAATGATTATGGAATTTCATATAAGGATAGTTTATTAAGAATTATAGACTATTTCTGGCAAGCAGGAAAATTTGGAAGGCAACATGAAGATTACTTTTTTAAAGTTTTAAAGCTTACCAATGATACGCTGATTGTTTCCCCATTAAATGAACGAGCTAAAAATGTAATTAATAATAAAGAAAAATTTGTCTTTGTTGATAAAACTAAGCTTTACAAAACTGAATTGAAATTTCAAAGAATATCTTTTTCAGGAACAGGATGTTTTGGTAATTGCCCGACCTTAAAAATAGAAATAGATTCAACAGGAATTGTAAATTTCCTTGGAGAATACAATACTGGAAGCCTAAAAGGCTTTTATAAAGGCCAGCTTACCCCAAATCAATTAGCTTACCTTATTGAGCTTTTGAAAATGAGTGAGCTTGATAGATTCCCAAGATATCTTGGTGATGCCATCGATGCTCCAAATTATAACTTTAAATTCTATTACAACGGAAAAACAAGAACAAGTGAAGGCTACTTTATACCATATTTTAATCACTCCCTTTTAAACTACTTACTCAATATCTATAATGATATTAACTTTGAAAAGTCTGAAGAAATCTATGAATTTGGAAAATGAATCCCAGCTAAGCTGAATTTGCAATTCAGCTTGGAACATTGGTGAATTTGTAATTCAACGCTTATAAGATCATAACCGCATTACAACGTTTACCGGGTTTTAACCCTTTTAATGTCAGCAATTCTGAGTTCGTTTTTCATTACCGGGTCGGGCCGGTAAGTTATTCCTATTTCCATGGCCCCTTTGGTTATTGTTCTCTTGCTCTTTTTTACCACTGGAGAGAACGTTCCTACAATACCGGTTTTAACGCTGTTTCCATTTTTTAATTCATCTATCAGGAGCTTTTGCAAAGAATACAAACAGCGCACAATGTCGGCTTTTGTCATGTGCGATTGCTCATGAAGTTTGCTTAAAAAGCTGTCGGGTTCAATGGTTTCAGTAAAAACTGTAACCGGAGCCTGTAAATAAATATCACTTTTGGTTCCTTTTGCGGCGGGTACCGCCTTTTCCACAAATTTATATTTTACTGCCATGGTATGCTCTTTTTTGATATGTAAAAACCTGCCCTTCGAGGGGGGCGGTTTTCTAACTAGAAAAAAAAATCCCCTAAGGTGAAAAATTAATTCCCTAACTAGAAAATTTAAATCGCCTAGTTAGGGAATTTACCTACGAAACTTTTTCAAATTTTGCAGATGAAAGCATTTCTTTAATACGGGTTCCGGGTGTGAATATCACACCGGCTTCCTTAATGGCCGAAGCATTTATATCTTCGGGCTTGTCCTTGCCTTCTGAGCTCAGGGTAATCCTTAAGCTGCCCAGGTCGCCAAGCCTTACAATGGTGCCATCGGCTAAACTATCTACGGCTACATCCACCAGTGCGTATAACACCGCACGGATATCGGCACCGCTTACTGTACATATTTTCTCGATTGCTTTGGTCATTCCGGCCAAAGATAACTCGCCATCCATAACGGGAGATGCGTATTGTTTTTTAATTCCGCCGCCTGCAACGCCAGGCTGACCTCTTTCGATAACTTTAAATTTAATTGGCATAAATGTAATTTTTTAATGGGTTGTTATTTTGATATTCACCTTAGGGACAGAAACAAGCTCCCAATGGCAACATATCAAAATGCCCCTCTAACGTTATGCCTCTTCTCAAATAATGATTCCAATAATTTGTCATGCTGTTTTGGGTTAGTGTTCAATGATCGTATGGGTTAGTATTCTAAATTGGTTACAATGCTGATACGTAAAGTTCTGATTTTGGTTATGGTAGTCCGGAAACAATGCATATCACCCGGAACATAGCCAATGGTTTTGGTCGACTAAATCGCATGAATCCAAATTTTTGCTGTACAAATGAGACATGGTTTAAATGTTAAAACGGTTGGGTTTATATTTTTTAAATCATTTTTCCCCATGGTTGAAACCATGGGCTAGGCATTTGCCATGGGTTTCAATTCCAGCCCACGGTTTCAACCGTGGGTAAATGAGGCGTCATTTTGTATTATTAATGGATTTATCCATTTTCATTTACCTGATGCAATCGTAAAAATTCACTTATATCGGTTGAAACCAACAATGTAATGCGTCACTTATTCAATCGAAAAAAAGATGCACATGTACGGGTATTCGTATCAAAACAGGAACTTTTTGTCCTTTTAATTCACCGGGAGACCAGCGTAACTTTGATATAGAATTCTTTAAACTCTCTTTCATGTAAGCTTTATTGTTTACATCCCGAACCGGATCGTCACAAGAACCTCCCCTGATTTCAACGTTAGCATTGGAAACCGATCCGTTTGGTTCAATAATAAACGAAAGATACACCTTAGTAAACCAACAGGTTGTATCTGCTGCAGGCCAAAAGTTATTCTCAGTGATATACCTTGCGAGACTCATAAAATCCATGGAAGTCACCGGAGCTTTATCAACTACCAGATAAACTTTCCGGTTGTTAACCGTATCGTGGAAAAAAGGATTGGTCTTATTTTCTGTCTGTGAAAATAACTGAAGAGATAAAAGTAAGAGGATGATAAAAAGGCTTAATCTCATCATGGTATTTAATTCTGTAAGATATGGGTTAGTATTCCAAATTGGTTACAATGCTGATACGTAAAGTTATGATTTTGGTTATTTAATCTGAAACATGGAAGGCTGAATTTTCCCCGCCAAAAAAGCATTTGGAAAATTAAAGGTAAATGTCTTAATTAGGGTATAATAAATCCTAAAAATTTAAAAAATGGAAAACACTATTGACCAATCAGAAACTAACGGAACAATTATGATCAATGAAGAAGTAAGAAATTATCTGCTCGAAACATCAAAATGGGGCAAGTTTATGGCAATCGTCGGCTATGTAGGAATGGGCTTGCTGGTTTTGCTTGCCATTGTGATGACGGTTGGAATATCGGCTATGAGTAGCCTTGCGAGAACCGGATTCCCGATGGGGATTATAGGAGTTGTATATATTGTGCTTGCCGCTGTTTATTATTTCCCGGTCACTTATTTGTACAAATTTTCGGTTCAGATGAAACAAGGTCTCACTTCGGGAGAAGAGTCCTCGGTGATATCAGGGTTTCAGAATCTGAAATCGCTGTTTAAATTTATGGGCATCATGCTTGTTGTTATTATATCTATTTATGCTTTGGTTCTTTTAATATCGATACCAACAGCTTTATTCATGAGTCGTTAGTCGAGCTAGCTTATTAAAGTATCAGTCGGAAAAACCGGAGTTGAACCAATAATTCTGGTATTCCGACTGATTCATTTTCAATATTCACTCTGCCTTCCTGTATCATACAGAAAAGTTTTATACCGCCTTCCTTATGAAGATTACAAATAAAATTCATCTGTTAAAGATCGATTTTTCAGTGCCTGTCACCCCTGAAAAGTCGTTGCCACGGTTTGTAAATGTGCTGATTATTTTCGGCGACTATATCACCCTTGTTGATAGCGGTGTGGATGGCAGTCATGAAGCCATTTACGATTATATCGAAAAGCATGGCCGCCAACGAAGCGAAATTAAAAAGCTGATTATTTCGCATGCGCATCCTGACCATATCGGCTCGGCGCAGCGCATCAAAACGGATACCGGTTGCGAAGTCATTGGTCATGCAAACGAAATGGAATGGATTGAGAATATTGATTTCCAATACAAAAGTCGTCCGGTACCCGGATTTTATACTCTGGTGAATGTACCGGTGAAGCTGGATACCATATGGACGGGTGGTGAAGAGGTTTCGCTGGATAACGATATTCATATACAAATCATCAATACGCCGGGTCATTCGAAGGGCTCGTTCAGCATCTTGTTTAAAGAAGATCAGATTCTGTTTACTGCCGACTCTTTGCCGGTGGAGAACGATATCCCCACATACGACAATTATAAAGCGTTAAGTGATTCAATCCGATATATCAAATCGTTGCAGGGTTTCACAACGCTGCTGTCCTCATGGACGACTCCGCTGAATGATCAGGCAGAGATTCAGTCGCTGATAAGTAAAGGAGAAATTTACCTCCACAAGCTCGACAGCATCATCCGGGAATGTTATGCCGAAACGGAATCCAACCCGCTCGATAACTGTCGCAAAGTAATTACGGCAGCGGGTTTGCCTGCGATATTTGCCATTCCTTTGGTGGATAGGGCATTCAGAACACATCTGTAATAACACAGCCCACAGTTACAAAGGCTGTTGTAAAAATCAATTACCAGTCATATTTCGAAAAGGCTGTGGGATAAAACAACTTTTACGACGGAATTACAAATTCCGCCGAGCTGGCCCCAAGATGCACAAAGCTTTGTTTTTTATCATTTTACATCTTAGTGTTTTCTTGTGAATTGGGGTCTTTGTGGCTCTAAATGACTTTTCGCACAGTATCTGAAACCATGGGCTGAGTTTCAACCGTGGGTTATGATTTGTCATTAAAAATAAATGTCTGTTTTTTTCGTTTGATAACTCACCTCCATTGTTCAAAAATCAACCTGTATTGCTTTTCAAATATTACTATTTTTGCATGTCCTTTATTTAACCCCATGGCTGAGAAAAAAACTAAAAAAGAAAAGAAACCTAATAAATTGCACCAGTTTTTAACTGACGAGAAATTTAAAATTACTCTCGGCGTTGCACTTATTTTCTTTGGAGCTTACCTCACTCTTGCTTTTGTTTCGTACTTTTTTACCTGGAAAGCCGACCAAAGTTTCGAGAATGGCGAAGTGCTCTCCGAAGCAGCCATCCAGGTCGAAAACTGGTCGGGAAAAAGCGGTGCTAAAATCGCCAGCTTCTTTATTAATTCAAGCTTTGGGATCTCATCCTTCGGAATTCCTTTTATGCTTTTTATCATTGGCTTCCGGCTCATCACCATCAAGCTTCTTCCTTTACGAAAAACATTGCTCATTACCCTTACCGTTGTTATACTCTCCTCTCTGATTCTGGGCTTTCTGTTTGGCACTGTTGGCGGATTTCTGGGCAGCGGACTGGGGGGCAGTTATGGCTATTTTGTAACACAATGGCTGAATTCGGTTATGGGAATATTTGGCACCGCGTTGCTGTTACTGCTTACAACCATGCTTTTTATATTTATAACGGTAGCCTCGAGTGTGGACTGGTTCAAACGCTTTATTGGTTCCATGTTTTCAAAAGGAGCTCCCAAACCTGTCCAGGAACCTGTTGCTATTGCTCAGGAGAATATCCCCGAACCGGAAACTGATCTGGAAGATGGTTTCAAAGTAGTCCATCCTGTTATAAAGGAAAAGCCTGTAAAGACTGATGTTGACGATGATGTGGAACTCACCATCGAAGAACATATTCCCAGGGAAGAGGATCCGCAGCCGGTAATGAAAATCAAAATGCCCGAACCCGAGGAAGTGGCACAGCAGCTGGTTGACGAAATGGGCGCTTACGATCCTACCCTCGATCTAAAAAATTACAAATATCCTCCTGTTGAACTGCTCGAGGATCACAAATCGGAAAACTCGCAGGTGAGCAACGAAGAGCTCATCAGCAACAAAAATAAAATTGTTGAAACGCTTGGCAATTATAAGATTCAGATCGACAAAATTAAAGCTACCATTGGGCCAACCGTTACACTGTATGAAATTGTTCCTGCGCCGGGTATCAGAATTTCAAGAATTAAAAGTCTTGAAGATGATATTGCACTGAGCTTATCAGCTCTGGGAATCCGTATCATCGCTCCCATGCCGGGAAAAGGGACCATTGGTATTGAAGTTCCGAATCTGAAACCTGAAATTGTGTCGATGCGCTCCCTGGTGTCGTCGCGTAAGTTCCAGGAATCGAATGCCGAAATTGCCATTGCCATTGGTAAGACCATCTCGAACGAATCGTTTGTTTTCGACCTTACCAAAATGCCTCACTTACTTGTTGCCGGGGCTACCGGTCAGGGTAAATCGGTAGGGTTGAATGCTATCATTACTTCTATACTTTATAAGAAACACCCTTCGCAACTCAAGTTTGTGCTGGTCGACCCTAAGAAAGTAGAGTTAACCCTGTACTCAAAAATTGAGCGTCATTTTCTGGCCAAGCTGCCCGATACCGAAGAGGCCATTATCACCGATACTCAAAAGGTAATCAACACCCTTCAGTCGCTCACCATCGAAATGGAAAACCGCTACGAGCTTCTGAAAAACGCTCAGGTGCGGAATATTAAAGAATACAACGAACGCTTCCTCGCGCGCAGGTTGAATCCTCAGCTTGGTCACAGGTTTTTGCCTTACATTGTGGTTGTAATCGACGAGTTTGCCGACCTGATTATGACTGCGGGCCGTGAAATCGAAACTCCTATTGCCCGTCTGGCGCAGCTGGCACGTGCTATCGGTATTCACCTGATCATTGCAACGCAGCGTCCTACCACCAATATCATTACCGGTGTCATCAAGGCGAACTTTCCGGCACGTATTGCCTTCAGGGTTTCGTCCATGATCGACTCGCGTACCATTCTCGACAGTCCGGGTGCCAACCAGCTGATTGGCCGCGGTGACCTTCTCTTTGCCGGTGGTAGCGATATGATCCGTCTCCAATGTGCCTTTATCGATATCCCGGAACTTGAACGTATTACCGACCATATCGGGAACCAGCAGGGATATCCAACGGCTCATCTGTTGCCCGAATACAGTGGTGAAGGTGGAGAAAACGAAGTAGCAGAAGTTGATTTACGCAAACGCGACGAAATGTTTGATGACGCCGCAAGGCTTGTGGTGATGCACCAGCAGGGATCGACGTCGCTCATCCAGCGTAAATTTTCCATTGGATATAACAGAGCAGGTCGTATTATGGATCAGCTGGAAGCCGCAGGTATTGTAGGTGCTTTCGAAGGAAGCAAGGCACGCCAGGTATTGTTTGTGGATGAGCAATCGCTGGAACAGTTTTTGAATACATTACCCAAAAATTAGAAAGATAGCAATGAAGAAATTGATAGCGTTATATATTCTGGCGGCAGCCGTTTTAACGGTTAATGCCCAAAACGATCCTCAGGCCAAGACCATACTTGATCAGGTTTCGGCTAAAAATAAGGCTTACAAAACCATCAGTACCACTTTTACAATCACCGGGACAAGTACCCAGAATGCAGACAAAACAACTCAGAAAGGCACCCTTTTAATCAAGGGCGATAAGTATATGATCAAACTGCCCGACAGTGAGGTATATTTTGACGGGAAAGATGTTTATAACTACCTGCCTGCTTCGAACGAGGTAAACATTACAAAACAACAGGCTTCATCAAGCAAGGGCGACGACATCTTTATCTCAAACCCTAAAGATGTATTCAAAATTTATCAGAAGGATTTTAAAAACAAGTTCGTCAAGGAAACAACAGAAGCCGGAAAGCAAGTCTACGAAATTGATCTCTACCCCGTCGATCTGAAGAAAAAGTATACCAGAATACGGTTACACATTGAGAAAAGCACCAGTCAGATTGTTAGCATGCGCGCTTTTTTCAAGGATGGCTTTCAATATGCCATCACTTTCGACAAATTTGAAGCTAACAAAGAAATTCCCGACAACACTTTTGTTTTCGACAAGAGCAAATACCCCAACGTTGAAGTGATCGACCTAAGGTTTTAGCAACAGCTCCGGATATTCAACACGGATGTGGTAAATATTCATCAGCTTTTTCTTGAAAACAGCTTTAATCGCGGTAATATCCTTATAAGTAATAGGAGCATCGTTGTATTGCTCTTCTACCATTTGATAATAAAAGATATTATCGACCAGGTCGCTGATGGATTTTTGGGTGATCTCCTTTAAACTTCTGGAAGCAGCTTCCACAGCATCGGCCATCATTAGCAGAACCTGTTCCTTTGTAAACGGAATGGGACCCGGGTAGGTAAATTTCTTTCTCTCCTCTTCCCTTTCAGGAAATTTATTCATAAACGAGCGATAGAAAAACTGTACGGTAGAAGTACCATGATGGGTACGGATAAAATCAATGATGGGCGGCGGAATGCGATGTTTTTTCGCATATTCAGCCCCATTGGTTACGTGATCGATAATGATTCCGGCACTTTCTTCATATGGAAGTTCGGTATGCGGATTCTTCTCGGTATTCAGGTTTTCGATAAAAAACCGTGGATTGAAGATTTTACCAATATCGTGATAAAGTGCCCCCGTTCTTACCAGGAGCGAATTTGCCCCGATCCGGAATGCCGCTTCCTCGGCAAGATTAGCAACCTGCAAGGAATGCTGGAAAGTGCCCGGCGCTTTTTCGGATAACTCCCGAAGTAAAGGCTGGTTGGTATCCGAGAGTTCCATCAGAGTAATATCCGAGAGAAACCCGAAGATTTTTTCGAACAAATAGATGAGCGGATAGGCAAAAAGCAACAGCGCACCATTGGCGGCAAACCACAGAAACTGCCTGTATGGAATCTGGGTAAGTTTGTTGCCCTGCATCAGGTAAAGACCAAGATACACAACGGAGTAAGCCAGCACCACATACAGCGCCGTCATTAAAAGCTTTGACCGCCTGAACACATTGGACAGACTTAAAATTCCGATAACACCCGCAGTAAACGACAGAAATATAAACTCAAACCCGTTGGGAGCCAGAAAACCCAGCAGCAGAATCGTAACGGAGTGAATAAAAAGAGCAACCCTGGAATCGTAAAACGTTTTTATAATGATGGGAAGCAACACCACCGGAATTACGTAAATATTCACCACATCGCGGCTGATGGTAATGCTTGTAAAAGTGATAATAAGCATCACCAGCAACACAATAAAAACTGTTTTGACCGAATTGCGGTAAATAATTTTACGGAAACTATTAAGGTACATAAACAGCAGGGTAACGCAGCAAATAATAATGATAAGCTGCCCCAGCATTACTGTTTTAAAATTCCCTGAATTACCAATGCGATGCTCGTATTCTGTTTCGAGAGAAAACAGGAGGTTGTATTTCTCATCGTTTACAACTTCGCCATTTCCGATAATACGCTGATTAGCGGTAATCATGCCTTTGGTGAGCGAAATCTGGCTGATAAGCTCGTCGCGGGTATTGTTGGAAGCATCCTGGTTATAAATAAGGTTAGGCTGAATAAAATTATTCATATTCAAATCCTTATAGAACCCGGTAAGGATAAATTGCCTGTCGGATGGAACAGATTTGGCAATTTTATCGAACTCTCCCATTATATATTCATAAGCCGATTTTAAAGTGAGAACCTGCGAATAATCCCGCTCCTCTCCTACATTGTTGGTTATTACAACCATATATTTGCCGGTCGAGAGTTTTTCCTCAATCTGGTCGTTTAACTCCAGAATTCCCCGCTTATAAACTTCCGAAAGCATTTGCTGTCCAAGAGCCAGAAAACGCTGCTTATCGTTTTCCTTTACCCTGGCGAAAAATTCTTTTAGCAATTCTTCCTTTTGTTTATCCTTAAAATCAATGCTGTCGCTGGCATATGCCTTCCATTGTTTTTCGAAAGCATGCTCGAAAAGTGATATCTGAACACTGTCAACCCCCTTGGAATAGTTAAAGAATGGCCGGAATTGCTTCATCAGGCTATCCTTTTCAATCCTCAACTCTTCAATAGTTTTTAGTACGGGAAAATCAAAAGGCGCATACAGGTCGGGATGCATCCAGGGTTTACTCTTCTGGTATTCGTAAGGGAAGCGACCTTCGCGGGGAAAAAGAAAAGCAATAATTCCAACCGAAACAAGAAATATTGCACTCCTGTAAAAGAATTGATTATGAACTTCAATCCATTGTAAAACTTTCTTCATGGAAAAGGAAAAAATTAAGACCAGCAATTTACGAAATAACAATAATTTATGGCAGAAGTTTTATTTTTACTTTAACTTGCAAACGACTTTTAATATTTCTATAGATGGAGATGTACGGACTATGCTTGCTCGGAATGATTCCTGTCCGGCGAGAACCGGCTCATTCAGGCGAGCTGGTAAACCAATTGGTTTTTGGGGATGTTTTTGCGGTGTTGGAAGAAAAGGATGAATGGGTTAAAATAGCCGGCATATTCGATGGAAGTGAAGGATATATAACTCAAAACAGTTTCGATAATATAGAACAGGCAGATTACGAGAAGCTTGAAAATGAAAAGTATTGGATTTTATGCGACCCGCTTGTTAAAATTAAAAATATAAATACTTCCGAAGTCTTTTATATTCCAGGCGGAAGTATGATTTTTGGATATAAGGAAGATGACTTCTCCTTTAACTTGCTCAACAACTGGTACCAGTTTCTTGAAAAACCCCGCCTAAACAATATCAGGGGCGCAGGCGATGTGGCAAAAATTGCTTACAGATTTATTCACGCTCCATATCTCTGGGGAGGAAGAACCGCGCTTGGAGTTGACTGCTCCGGTTATACCCAGATTGTATATAAAATGTTAAATATTGCATTGCCGCGCGACGCTGCACAGCAGGTAAACAAGGGTACCACTGTTAACTTTCTTGCCGAAGCACGCGGAGGCGATCTTGCTTTTTTTGATGACAGTGAAGGAAAAATTATTCATGTAGGAATCATTCTGTCGAATTCCGAAATTATTCATGCAAGCGGAATGATAAGAATTGATGCCCTTGACCAAACCGGCATTTATAATCGCTCCCGGCGAAAATATTCCCACAACCTCCGTATAATTAAAAGAATTTTAGTTTGAAAGCATAAAATTATGCCGTAACTTTGACTATCATTACATCTGCTATGTATAGTTACCAAAGCTACGGACATATTATCCTACTCCTGTTGGTTGCAGGAATTATCTTTCTGATATACCGGTATTTTAATGAACCTCATAAGGAAGATGAGACACATTCGCATCAGGATGTTTAGATAATCATCCCTGCGCCTACGGTTTCATTGGTCCCTTCGTCAATGAGTATTAAACTTCCGGTAACTCTGTTTTCAGAATAGGAATCGTATACCAGCGGTTTAGTGGTGCGAA
Source organism: Bacteroidota bacterium (assembly GCA_021779665.1). Taxonomy (GTDB): domain Bacteria; phylum Bacteroidota; class Bacteroidia; order Bacteroidales; family JAAUTT01; genus JAAUTT01. The sequence goes on from JAJYAG010000097.1 coordinate 20,847, forward strand.
TCAGTAAACGCCCCAGTTCATTCAACCCAAAACTGGTTTCGTTATATTTATTCTCAAGCGTTTCGATGTTGATTTTAAACTTCAGCTCCTTTACAAGACATTTCATCTCGGAGGTTGTATGCCTCAGAATGTACCTGCCGTTAAGCCGCAAAGGTTTCTCGTTGAGCCAGCAAACAAGCACTTCAATATCCTGACCTGTTTTAGGCATGTTAACATTAGTAACCAGCGTATCGCCACGACTGATGTCTATATCATCCTCAAGTGTAATGGTCACCGATTGCGGTGCAAAAGCATGGTCGAGAGTTTGTCCAGCGAAATCAATTGATTTTATAACCGAGGAAAAGCCCGACGGCAGAACCGTGACTTTATCACCTTTGTTAAAAACACCGCTTGCCACTCTGCCGGCATATCCCCGGTAATCGTGAAACTCGTCCGACATTGGCCTGATCACATACTGAACCGGGAAACGAGCCTCGGTTAAATTATAATCGCTTGCAATATGAATGGTTTCGAGCAAATACATCAGTGTAGGGCCGTTGTACCAGTCCATATTGGCCGAACGATCCACAACGTTATCGCCCAGCTTGGCGCTGATGGGAATAAAGCGTACGTCCTTCACATCAAGCTTACCCGAAAATTCGTTGTATCTCTCCCGAATTTCATCGAAAACTTCCTCATTAAAGTCAACCAGGTCCATCTTATTCACACAAACAATAATATGCGGAATTCTCAAGGCTGCTGCAATAAACGAGTGACGGATGGTTTGTTCGACAACCCCGTTGCGTGCATCGATAAGAATAACGGCGACATTTGCTGTTGAAGCACCGGTAACCATATTGCGGGTATACTGAATATGCCCGGGGGTATCGGCAATGATAAACTTGCGTTTGGGAGTGGCAAAATAACGGTAAGCCACATCAATGGTAATTCCCTGCTCACGCTCGGCTCGTAGTCCGTCGGTTAACAAGGCAAGGTTAACAGTTTCTTCGCCACGGCGTTTGCTGGCAAGCTCAATAGCTTCCATCTGATCCTGAAAAATGGCTTTGCTGTCGTACAGCAAACGACCAATCAGGGTGCTTTTACCGTCGTCAACGCTTCCGGCAGTGGTGAAGCGCAATAATTCCATGTTTAAATAACCTGCCTGACTATCTATTGGTGTCATAATTTTCGTTTAGCTTAATTAATATAGGCTTTAGGTTTTTAGGTGGCAGGCTGTAGGGAAAAATATGAATTTATACCTTTCCTAACCCCTAAACACCTAACACCTAATCCCCTACCTAAAAATATCCTTCTTTTTTGCGGTCTTCCATAGCAGCTTCTGAGCGTTTGTCGTCCGAGCGACTGCCACGTTCTGTTACACGCGACGCTGCAATTTCGCTGATAATATCTTCCACACTGTTGGCGGGAGATTCCACAGCACCGGTACAGGTAAGGTCACCAATGGTGCGGAACCGTACCTGCATGGTTTTGATGATATCCGAACTTTTCAGCATAATAGCATCACTCTTGGAAAGAATGATATTATCGCGGATAATTACTTCGCGCTCATGCGTAAAATAAAGACTCGGCATTTCTATCTTCTCATGAAGAATATATTGCCAGATATCCATCTCGGTCCAGTTGCTGAGCGGGAAAACACGAAAGTTCTCACCGATATGCTTTTTCCCGTTAAAGATATTCCAGAGTTCCGGACGCTGGTTTTTAGGATCCCACTGTCCAAATTCGTCACGATGTGAGAAAAAACGCTCCTTGGCACGGGCCTTTTCTTCGTCGCGCCGGCCACCGCCAAGACAACAATCGAATTTATGCTCTTCAATTGCATCCAGCAAAGTCACTGTCTGCAAATAATTACGACTGGCATTGGGTCCTTTTTCCTCCACTACCCTGCCCTGATCTATTGAATCCTGCACATAACGCACAATACAGTTAGCGCCTGTTTTTTCCATCAGCGCATCACGAAAATCAAGTGTTTCCTGAAAATTGTGCCCTGTATCGATGTGCATCAGCGGAAAAGGAACCTTTGCAGGCCAGAAAGCCTTTTGTGCAAGGTAAAACATAACTATCGAGTCCTTTCCGCCCGAAAAAAGAAGGCAGGGCCTTTCGAATTGTGCTGCAACTTCCCGAAGAACATAAATAGATTCCGATTCCAGTTCTTTCAGGTGTGTTAAGTGAAATTTATCCATTATAATCAACTAATCTTTATTTTATGCTTAATAAAACTGAAAACTTGGTTTACCGAGTTTTCAACATTTAAAATATTACTATCGATAACAACATCTGCATTCACAGGAGGTTCAAATGGGGAATCGATTCCCGTAAAATTCGAAATCTCCCCTGCCCTTGCCTTTTTATACATACCTTTCACATCGCGCTGTTCGCAGATATCCAAAGGTGCATTTACAAAAACTTCGGTGTAATTTTCTATACCAATAATAGTTTTGGCCAATTTCCGCATGTCATCCATAGGACAAATCAATGCATTCAACACTACAAAACCCTCGTGGAGAAATAATTTGTTAATTTCGGCCACCCGTCGGATGTTTTCGTACCTGTTGGCCAGGGAAAAACCAAGGTTGTTGTTTATACCTTTGCGGAGGTCGTCACCATCGAGTACTTTGGATTTGACACCACTTTCCAGGAGCAAGGCATTTACGCCCCGGGATAAAGTTGTTTTTCCCGAACATGGCAGGCCGATAAACCAAACAGAAAGGGGTTTTAATGAATACATACATCAATTTTCTTAGCGGGCAAATAAAATTTTATGGGGCAAATATATAAATTAAGATATTGAAATCTTTTTTATCCTTCATGAAAGAATGCCTGTGTATGAAAAAGTGGTATAAATACTTATACCTTTGTAAGTATTCAATCTTATGGAAATACGAAACACTGAAGATGGCTCTCCTACCTTATGGTCGGAGCAATATGGCGAAACCTACCATTCCGGTTTCGGAGCGGTAACCGAATCGCTCCATGTCTTTATAGAGGCTGGATTTAACCGGACCACGGCAAACCCGTTACACATTTTCGAGATGGGATTCGGGAGCGGTCTGAACGCTTTGCTCACATTCAAATTTGCATCGCAGAAAAATATCAGAGTCAGATATCATGCAGTTGAAATTTATCCTGTACCATTCGATATTACCTCGAAAATGAGTGTTGAGAAAGGTTTAAGCGATGTCTTTTTAAAGCTGCACAAGGCCGGGTGGAATGAACCATCTGTAATAACCCCTGAATTTGAGTTATTGAAAATAAAGCAAAATCTCCTTGATTGGGAACCAAAGGACCAGTATCATCTGGTTTATTTCGATGCATTTTCACCCGAAAGTCAGCCAGAGCTCTGGACGGGCGATGTATTTCAGAAAATCTATAAAATGCTTTACCCCGGAGGCATATTGACCACCTATTGCGCAAAAGGCTACGTTCGCAGGAATATGATTGCGGCAGGTTTCAGAGTAGAACGTCTTCCCGGTCCTCCGGGAAAAAGGGAAATGTTACGAGCAGTGAAGGAATCTAGTTCACTGACACGCGACTGCTAAGCTGCAGAACAGCGAACCTATTTGTAGATATTCAGACGCGCCCCCTTAAATCGGCGCTAATGCGGTAAAGAGAGTGTATTCAACGCCGGAGGTATTGCACGTTTGTAGCCGGGGGTGAAACGAAGTGTAACCCCCGGATTAAATTCAAAGCAAATTCCGGCGACGCGCAAACATTCAAGCAAAGAGATTTCTCTGACATCGTCGCAATGGCTACCTTCAACCTTCAAAGAGTTTCACCCAAATCTGTCATAAGTAGATGCGGCCACCAAAAGCGGGCATAATGCGGTAATGAGAGTTTATTCAACGCCGGAGGTGTTGCATTTTTGTAGCCGGGGTGAAACGAAGTGTAACCCCCGGATCAAATTCAAAGTAAATTCCGGCGACGCGCAAACATTCAAGCAAAGAGATTTCTCTGACATCGTCGCAATGGCTACCTTCAACCTTCAAAGAGTTTTACCCAAATCTATCATAAGTAGACGTGGCCCCCAAAAGCGAGCATAATGTGGTAATGAGAGTCTATTCAACGCCGGAGGTGTTGCACTTTTGTAGCCGGGG
>JAJYAG010000098.1:0-20334 GCA_021779665.1 Bacteroidota bacterium
TCCGATCTTGCTTTAGGGGTGTTGGCAATATTAGTTTTTTCCTTTTCAGACTAGCAAACATCTATGCTTAGGATCTCCCCAGAAATTCTGACTGATCCAAAATTTTCCGACTGATCCAATAGATTCAGATTGAAATATAAAAAGGGAAGATATATTTGGTGTCCATTTAAGGTGTCCAAAAAAAAAGAACCACCTGATAATCAGATGGTTCTTTTACTTATTAAGTAGTCCGTAGGGGATTCGAACCCCTATGGCAAGAATGAAAATCTTGAATCCTAACCCTTAGATGAACGGACCGTTTTTCAAATGCGTGTGCAAAGGTAGTACAATTTTTATTACTGCAAAATTATACTCAAAAAAATATTATTGATTTTTCTCATTTTTCCAGATCCAGTTTTCAAAATGATGAAACCCGGCAATTTTTTCAAATCCTGAATCTTTCATAATCCGGCTCATAAAACTATCGTTCACAGGTACATTTGTTCTGATTAGCTTAATACGCTTTACATTGGCTGCCCAGGTCAAAATAGCATTTATACTTTCTTTCAAATATTCATGCTCCTGCTCCTCATCAAAAATTTCAGAATAAAGCTCCACTTCCCCACAGGCGTCGGGACTTCCGCTAAAAAAAAGATGGCCGGCTACGTTTCGGTTTTCCTTGTTAATTAACAACCAGATGGTATAATAAAGATAGTCCTGCGGATGTTTATGTATATTGGACCGTATATCTTTCATCAGGCAATCGGCGAAAAGTTGATTCCGGTAACGGCTTGGAAGTACCGCATAATCGAGTTCACCGCTTGTTTGCAATCCTCCTATTAAATCTTCCAGTTCAAAAAGATTTAAGGGTTTTATATTTAAATTATTTGTGATAAGCTTCATTAACGCGCCATAATTAATCGTCACATACCGGAACAAAATAACACAATTGACCCTTACAAAATATTACACAATTCTTTGTAATTGACAAAACACATGGCTAAATTGATCAGGTTAGAATTTTAAATTACCAATCGAAAATTTGACATGCATTTTAAATATAAATTAAGAGAACTGAAATTTTTGATTGAGTCGCTTTCGCTGAAAAGATTGCATTCATTGGTCGCCGGAGTAATTTCCGGCAAACTTTCACAGCTAGTTTCCCGACCTGTAGTCTGGGGGTTACCTTATGCCTGCAGCATTGAACCCACAACCAGATGCAACCTGAAATGCCCTGAATGCCCAACCGGCTTAGGACTAATTAAACGCGACAAAGGAGACCTTTCGCTGACAGACTTTAAAAACAGACTCGATTCAATTGCCTCTCATACAAGCTACCTTACACTCTATCTCCAGGGCGAACCTTTCCTGAACAGAGATTTACCCGCCATGATTAAATACGCTTCGCACCACAGAATATTTACCTGCCTTTCGACAAACGGTCATTTTATGAATGAAAAAAATGCAGTGGAGATAATTGATGCCGAGTTAAAAAAAATAATTATTTCCCTAGATGGAACGAATCAAAAGACCTATGAACAATACAGGAAAAACGGGAATTTCGAAAAAGTTACTGATGGAATTAAAACGCTGGTTGAAATAAGGAAAAAATCAAAGGCTACTAATCCGCTTATTGTTATCCAATTTATAGTTTTCAGGGGCAACCAACACGAAACCGAAGATATTAAAAAGCTTGGTAAAAGACTTGGCGCCGACAAAGTGGAAATTAAAACGGCCCAACATTACAATCTGGATTCCGACAATGACTTAATCACAACCATAAATAAATACAACCGTTACAGACTGAATAGCGAAGGAAACTGGGTAATAAAAAACAAAATAAAAAAGGGATGCTCAAGACTTTGGACAACTTCCGTAATTACCTGGGATGGGCAACTTACAGCCTGCTGCTACGATAAGGATGCAGAATTCAGTTTTGGAATTGTTGAAAAGGATAATTTTAAAAAGTTGTGGAGTAGTGAAAAATTTATGGTGCTACGTAAAGCGGTACTTTTTAATAAGCAGTCGATAGAAATGTGCCGTAATTGTGGTGAAAAATAAAAAAGCGCAGTCGAACCGACTACGCTTCTGCTTTATAATAGCATTATGTTTTCAGATGGTCATGATCTCCTTTTCTTTCGCTGCAATAACTTCATCCACTTTCTTGTAAAATGAATCTGTCAGTTTATCAGCTTTTTCTTCGGCAGTTTTTGCTATATCTTCAGCAAGACCATTTTTCTGCATCTTTTTAATTTCTTCAATTAAATCGCGACGGGAATTGCGGATACTAACCCGGGCATTCTCTCCTTCGTGCTTCACCTGTTTTACAAGTAATTTACGACGTTCTTCTGTTAACGGAGGAAAATTTAAACGAACAACTTCCCCGTTATTCATTGGAGTAATGCCAATATTTGCAGCAAGAATTGCCCTTTCAATCGGGTCGATCATCTTCTTTTCCCAGGGTTGAATTACAAGGCTCTTTGCATCAGGAGTATTGATATTGGCAACCTGAGTTAAAGGTGTGCTTGCTCCGTAATAGTCAACATGCACTCCTTCGAGGATTTGGGGATTGGCTTTCCCGGCACGAAGTTTCTGCATTTCGTGATAAAAATGGTGAACAGCCTTCTCCATATGTTCTTTGGCGTCGTCGAGATATAGTTGAACTTCTTCGTCCATATATTTTAATATTTATGTAAGTTAAGGCAAATATATAATATTCTTTTTTTCGGACGAATGTCCTATTAAAGATTGATCCACCAGATATTAATTATGTACCAGAGTTCCAACTTTTTCACCGTTGACTAAACGGAGCAAATTTCCTCCTTTATTCATATCGAAAACAATGATGGGCAGATTATTCTCACGACACATGGTGATTGAAGTAAGGTCCATCACATTCAAACCACGGTTATAGGCTTCGGTAAAGGTAATGTCATCGAATTTAACAGCCGAAGGATCTTTTTCAGGATCGGCAGTATAAACGCCATCAACCCGGGTACCTTTCAGTAAGACATCAGCATTCATCTCAACAGCACGGAGCGAAGAAGCAGTATCTGTGGTAAAGAAAGGATTACCTGTTCCAAAAGTAAAGATTACAATTTCTCCCTTTTCAAAAGCTTCCTCCAACCTGGATTTAGTGTAGCGCTCGCCTACCGGTTCCATATTGATAGCTGTTAAAACACGTGATTTCACTCCAAGGCTTTCGAGCGCCGACTGAATAGCCAAACCATTAATAACAGTGGCAAGCATACCCATATAATCGCCCTTGATACGATCGAAACCTTTATCAACTCCTTTTAATCCACGGAAAATATTACCGCCACCAATTACAATTCCTATTTTCACACCGGTTGCTGCGGCTTCCTTTATTTGTTTCGCATATTCCATTAAACGGTTCGTGTCAATACCTGCTGGCATATCAGCCATAAGTGCTTCACCGCTGAGTTTTAAGAGAATTCTTTTAAATTTTGACATTTTATTAAGGATTTAGGTGTTAGGGGCTTAGTCTTTAGTTTAAAGATGCATAAGTTTTTACATGCACCAAACTAAATTCCTAAACACTTGCAATAATAATAAATAAAAAAATCCGGCTTTATAAATAAAACCGGATTTTATATAAGAGGTTATTAAACCTATGCGTTCAAAGTGTACCGGAAGAAAGCCGTAACTTTCAGATCCTTGTCAACTTTCTGTAAGTATTGACCCACAGTTGATTTCGAATCTTTGATAAACTCCTGATTCACTAAGGTATTTTCCTTAAGATACTTTTCGAGTTTACCTTCAGCAATCTTTTCAACGATATTGGCAGGTTTACCTTCGTTTTTCTTATCGTTGCGGGTTTGCTCCATTGCGATTTCTCTTTCCTTTTCAATAACACTTGCAGGAATAGAGTCCTTATCAACTGCAACAGGATTCATAGCAGCAATCTGCATGGCTACATCTTTACCAACCTGAATGTCAGCAAGTTTTTTGCTGAAACCAACAAGTGTAGCTAATTTGTTACCCGGGTGAATGTAAGCAATTACCTGAGCAGCTTCAATTTTGAAATAATTGATCAGATCAATCTTTTCGCCAATGATACCAACACGTTCGGTAACAGCATCACCAACAGTCTGAGCTCCTAATTTCAAACCTTTGAGAGCAGCTAAATCAGCAGGTTTGTTGTCAATTGCCAGACTCAGGATAGAATCGGCAAACTGAACAAATTGTTCGTTTTTAGCAACGAAGTCAGTTTCGCAGCAAAGAGTGGTAAGAGCACCGAAAGTACCGTCACCATTTATCTTAGCAAGTACTGCACCTTCTGTAGCTTCACGGTCGGCGCGTTTTGCGGCAACCATCTGTCCTTTTTTGCGGATGATTTCGGTTGCTTTTTCGAAATCGCCATTAGCTTCTTCAAGAGCTTTTTTGCAGTCCATCATCCCTGCACTGGTAGCCTGACGAAGTTTATTAACGTCCGCAGCGGTTATTTGTGCCATAATTATATTTCTTTATTCAGTGAATTAATCATCTTTGCGTTTAGCGCGTGGAGCTGGCTTTTTCTTGGCATCAAATTTTGCCTTACCAAACTTCACAACACCATCATCTTCTCCTTCGTCGAATTTGCTATCGAATTGTCTTCTCGATTTCGATTTCGACTTATCCTGCTTAGAATCCGCAGGTTTTTCCGATTCTTCTTTATCTCTGTCGAGTTTGCGCTCATCGAGACCTTCCTGAATTCCCTTTGCAATAGTTCCAACGATTAAAGCAATGGAGTTCGATGCATCGTCGTTTGCAGGAATTGGGAAATCAACCTGATTAGGATCAGAATTGGTATCAACCATTGCAAAAACAGGGATGTTCAATCTTTTAGCTTCGCGAACGGCGATATGCTCTTTCGAAATATCAACTACAAATAATGCAGCTGGAAGACGGGTAAGATCAGCAATACTGCCAAGGTTCTTTTCGAGTTTTGCACGCTGACGGCTTACCTGGAGTTTTTCTCTTTTTGAAAGGTTGTCGAAGGTACCATCAGTTGCCATCTTGTCGATGGAGCTCATTTTCTTTACAGCTTTGCGGATGGTGGGGAAGTTTGTTAACATACCACCTGGCCAGCGCTCTGTAACGAAAGGCATATTGACAGGCTTGATAATTTCGGCAACGATATCTTTAGCCTGTTTCTTGGTGGCAACAAAAAGGATTTTGCGTCCTGATTTTGCTATCTGTTTCAAAGCATTGGATGCTTCGTCAAGTTTAACTGCTGTTTTGTGGAGATCGATGATGTGGATTCCATTGCGTTCCATAAAAATGTATGGAGCCATAGCCGGATTCCATTTTCTGCGCAGGTGACCAAAATGAACACCAGCGTCAAGTAATTGTTCTACTGTAACTTTAGACATTGATTGTATTTTAAAATTGTTTACCTTCCGATAGAATCAACCGCCAGGTAGTCACGCCCGCAGGCGTGAGTCGAGGCAATTTAGATACTAAACAACCCGTTAAGTGATTAACGTTTACTGAACTGGAAGCGTTTGCGTGCTTTTGGACGACCTGGCTTTTTACGTTCAACTTCGCGGGGATCGCGGGTTGTAAAGCCGGCAGCTTTCAGTTTTGGTTTGTTATTTTCATCTACTTTAATAAGAGCTCTTGTAATGGCAAGGCGTAAAGCTTCTGCCTGACCCTTAACTCCACCGCCATCGAGGTTAACCTGGATGTCGTATTTGCTGGCAACTTCCATTAAATTTAAAGGTTGCTCAACAATATATTGAAGAATAGGATTTCCGAAATATTCTTTGTAATCTCTTTCGTTAATGGTAATGTTACCTTTTCCATCACTCAGGTATACACGGGCAATGGCTTGTTTTCTTCTACCAACTGCGTTGATAACTTCCATACAATTTATTTGATAGTGTTGATATTGATTTCTTTTGGCTGTTGAGCTGCATGTGGGTGCTCAGTTCCTGCATAAACATGAAGGTTCTTCAAAACGGCTCTTCCGAGTCTGTTTTTAGGAAGCATGCCTTTTACTGCATTCTCGATAATGAAAGCAGGTTTCTTTACCAGAACATTTTTGGCAGTAGCGAAACGCTGTCCGCCTGGATATCCGGTATAGTGGATATATTCTTTATCTTCCCACTTGTCGCCGGTTAACCGAACCTTGTCTGCATTGATAACAATTACGTTATCGCCGCAATCTGCGTTAGGTGTAAACGATGGTTTGTTTTTTCCTCTGAGGATTTTCGCAATTTCAGAGCTTAAACGACCAAGAACCTGGTTGGTTGCATCCACAACTACCCATTCTTTTCCGGCATTCTCCTTATTTACCGATACTGTTTTATAAGTTAAAGTATCCACTGTATGTTTACCTTTTTAATTAATTACCAATTAAATGCCCACTTTACGTTTCAAAATGTGGACTGCAAAAATACAATTAATTTTATTATTTCATCATCTAAGTGAATTTTTTCTGTGAAAAAAAATAGCAGCAGATTTTTTATTCAAAAAGAATTTGACACCAAAATTGATTGAGGGCGCAAAATTAGCTGATTATTTAAAAAAAGCTATTTTTGATCTCATACTTTTTTAAATTTTTCTAATGTTTAAAAACTACCACCGGTATATTTATTTCTTCGGTCTTGCTTTATTGGTTGTTTCTTTGCCTTTATCGGTATTTCTGCTTTCCGTGGCCCAGATAATTCTGCTTATAAACTGGCTTGCCGAGAATAACTGGCTGGAAAAATGGGAGCAGGCCAAAAAACATAAAGGCGTTTTTGCTTTTGCTGTTATATATATGGTACATCTTATCGGGATGTTTTACAGTACCGACTGGAACTATGGCCTTCACGACATGAAAATTAAACTGCCGCTTTTTATTTTACCTATAATAATAGGTACAACCTCTCCTTTATCAAAACAGGAATTCAAAAATATACTTCTGTTTTTTTGCGGTGGCCTGCTGATAAGCTCCCTGATCAGCACCGGAAAATTATTCGGCTGGTGGGGCTCTGAAGTGATGGATGTTCGTGATATTTCAATTTTTATCTCGCATATTCGTCTTGCTTTAATGGTCAATATGGCTATTTTCATTATGGCTTGGTTTATTTCCGGAGGCAAGAATTTATATCCAAAACTGGGCTTTAGCTTAGTTTTAATCTGGTTTGTGATATTTCTTGTAATTCTGAAATCGTTAACAGGTTTGATAATTTTTGCAATATTATTCCTGTTTTTTTCAGTCCGCTACGCATTCAAAAGCTCCAACCTGATGCTTAAATGGTTTACTGTGGTTGGAGTAAGTATGTTACTGCTTCTGGGAACAACCTATTTTACCCATACATTTTCACAGTTCTATAATATCGAAAGGGTAAATGCTTCGGAACTAGAAACAGAAACAGCAAACGGCAATTTTTATGCTCACGACACAACCTCACCAGACTTTGAAAACGGAAACCTCACCTGGATCTATGTTTGCGATAAAGAAATGGAATCGGTCTGGAATAAACGGAGCAACCTTAATTATAAAGGTTCCGACCTCAAGGGTCAGGAACTCCGGTATACGCTTATCCGTTATCTTACCTCGAAAGGTTTGAGAAAAGACTCGGCGGGGTTGATGGCACTTGATCCGCAGGATATCCGCAACATTGAACTGGGAATGGCTAATCATATTTATGCGTGGAAGTTTAGCTTATATCCCCGGATCTATCAGCTTCTCTGGGAAGTAAACAAACTCAAAAACGGCGAAAACCCCAGCGGGCATTCATTTACACAACGTCTGGAATATTTTACAACGTCCCTGGATATTATTGAAAGCAATTTCTGGTTTGGAGTAGGAACCGGTGATGTCGCTCAGGCTTTTGAACAACAGTATATAAAAAATAACAGTAAACTTGATATTCGCTGGCGTTTGAGGGCACATAACCAGTTATTGACTTTCTTCTTAACATTCGGGTTGGTTGGCTTTTTAATTGTTGCGGCAGCATTGATTTATCCGGCAGTGAAGGAAAAATCACGAATCAAATACTTCATAATTTTGTTCCTGATTGTTGGTTTTATGTCGTTTTTAAATGAAGATACGCTGGAAACCCATGCGAGTATTTCTTTCTTTGCCTTCTTCTACGCATTCTTTTTATATAATCCGAAGCTGAATGATACTTTCTGAAAATATAACACGCCTGAACGATCGCAGCTTTTATGAGCGCGATGTATTAGCTGTAGCACCCGATTTGCTCGGAAAATTTCTTTGCCGGAAAATGGATAACGGTGAAACCCTGATGTACAGAATTACCGAAACCGAAGCATACGATGGCAACGGCGATCTGGCATGCCACGCAAGCAAGGGCAGGACTGAACGCACCGAAATTATGTTCCACGAAGGCGGATTGGTATATGTTTACCTTATATATGGTATGTATTGGATGCTGAATATTGTAACCGGAAAAGTAAATCAACCCCAGGCAGTTTTGATAAGAGGCATAGAGCTTTGTTACGGCCCAGGCCGACTCACCAAAGCCCTCAAAATTGATAAGTCATTTTACGGAGAAGATCTTTGTATATCCGAAAGATTATGGCTCGCGGCAGACAATTCACAACACGAAATGCTCGTTGGCAAAAGGATCGGCGTGGATTATGCCGGCGAATGGAAAGATAAGGAATGGAGGTTTTTTATTAAAGGGTATTCGAAGTAATTCAGTAAATAGGTGCACTCCTGTTATCGATAAAGGATACAAGTTCTATTTCATTACCTTTAACTCTATAGATCAGAGAGGTTTGTTCAGAGATAACACATCTTCTTAATTCCTTAAACTTGGCAGAAGGAGGACAAAGATATTTATACCTTCGAAGTCTTTCAAGAAGATTCTCAACTAACGCCTCAAAATCCTCAGCCACTTCAACGGGCCATTGGTTAAGAATAAAAACTATGGTTGCTATATATGTTTCTTCCGCTTCAGGAGACCAGAAAATTTCAAATTTCCTTTTTGCCATGAAGTAGCTTTTTCACTTTTTGCCTTACATCATCATGAGGAATACGTTCGCCCCTATTAAGCTGCTGCAAACCCCTTTCGATTGATTCCTTTTCTTTTAAGGATAGAGATTCCCACCAATCAGTCGGGTTACTTTTCAATTTCCCGAAATACTCCTGTACCTTTTCCAAAATGGAGATATCATCGGTTTCAACCACCAGCCGATGCAAATTATTCTTAAGTTCCGATACAATTAAATCCATATCGATTTGATCTAATTTATATACAAAAATAGCTTAAAATCCAGCCCGAGAAAACAATAATCCTATTTCTTTTTAATTAGTATGTCTCCTGATAAAGTCATACTGATTCCATAATCGTAATCCATTTGCGAGAGTTTGATATCGTAATACGACTCGAAATAAGCGCCGAAACTTACATTACGGAATATCTGTTTCAGGTACGAAGTTTTAAAAGTAATCACATAGCGGTCCGGTTTGGTGATGAAAGGATCGGTAAAGGATACCGACTGAAACAAAGGTTCTCCATGCGGAGCTATGAATTGCCTTCCTCGCCAGTATCCAAGCGATGATGTAAAGGAAGAAATATTGGCCGTCACAATCGAGTACATGCCATAGCCATTCTTAAATGGCATTCGTTTTTGTGGTGAAAAATCACTGAATCCCGCATAATAAAAGTCAAACATCAGTCTTCTTAAAATCTGGCTTTGCCGGTTCATTACAACATTAAAACCTGTAACCCAATTGGTATGCGTTGTCAAGGGTTCGTCAACAGCAATAGCCTGCCCGCCTTTGTGTTTGATGGTGGCCTGTACCGGAATCCAAAATTCAAATAAACCGTTTTGCAAAAGCCGAATTTTAGTGGTCGTGCCAAAAGTTAACTCCTCCTGAAAAGGATCGTTGAGTTCGATGTATTTTTCCCAGTCGATCCAGGTATCGAGTTTAAAGCCCGGCTTATCAACGAGAAACTGAACCCCATATTCGAGCGGATCCGTATAAAGCTTTTCCCATTGATAAAACGGTTCGATGAGCTGATGATTGGCGGTTCCTTTCAACCATCCAAGCAAAACAGAGAATTTTGGAGTTGCATTGTATGTGGCCCGAAACAAAGGATCGACGCTGTTTAATCCATCTTTGCCCGAAAACTGCGAAAGATGTACTCCGGCTTCGAGACTGAATTTTTCACCCAAATCATAATAAAGTCTCGGCTGCAGCTGAAATCCGGGCAATGTATAACCTTCAACCAGTGGATGAAAATATTCGTTATTCTTAAAAAAAGCGATGCTGCTGATGCGTAAACCGAATTTCTGCTCTGGCATTTTTAAGCCGGAGCTATCGGGCAGAGCCGCATCAACAAAGAATTGACCCTTAACAGGCAAACCCACATAAAGAATGAAAATCAAAAAAGAAGAATAAAGCTTTTTCATCTGAACCAACAATAAAGCCACCAAGGTATCAATTAATTTTGATTCGTTCAATAACTGTACTTATTACGCAAGGGCAGAACTCTAATACTAATCGCAGCTGCTCATTCCGGAATAGAAAAAAGGCATCCCGAACTGCAGCTACGCATGCCGGAATACTCAATCCTTTTCTAAATCGTATTGCTTAAAAAATCCTAAATTGTATTGGTGGTAATTATATTATCCAAAAAAATGCATTTCTTTGCTTGTTTTTTCCTTCAAAACGTATTGCAGGATAAACCAGTACACAATTTTCATAAAATTATATGAATAACTATAAGAAGATTAACATTATCGCCGGTTGGATAGTATTTGCCATTTCAGCCGTGGTGTATATTCTAACGATTGAACCCACTGCCAGTTTCTGGGATTGCGGTGAGTTTATTGCCACATCGCTAAAATTACAGGTTGGCCATCCGCCGGGTGCACCGTTATTCATGATCATGGGTCGTTTATTCACAATGCTTGCAGGCGGTCAAACCGAGGTAATACCTGTTATGGTTAACGTAATGTCAGCCTTAGCCAGTGCATTCACCATATTGTTTCTCTTCTGGACCATTACCCACCTTGCAAAGAAAGTTGTAGTTGGCGATGGTCAGATGACCACTGGAAATATTATCGCAATCATTGGCTCTGCTACTGTTGGAGCTCTTGCCTATACATTTTCGGATTCGTTCTGGTTCTCGGCTGTAGAAGGTGAAGTTTATGCTTCGTCGTCGTTATTTACAGCTGTTGTTTTCTGGGCTATTTTAAAATGGGAAAATGTTGCCAACGAAAAACAATCGAACCGTTGGTTGATCCTTATTGCATACCTCATGGGGCTCTCGATTGGTGTTCACTTGCTCAACCTTTTGACTATTCCGGCAATTGTTCTTGTTTATTATTTCAAAAAATACACACCAACCTCTAAAGGTACTTTTGTTGCTTTGCTGATTTCGGGCCTTATCCTGGGAATGATCATGTACGTAATTATTCCGGGAGTATTTGTAGTGGCATCCAAATTCGAACTTCTGTTTGTAAATTCATTCGGACTTCCATATAATACCGGTGTGTTATTTTACGGCATTTTACTCTTAGGGCTTGTTATCTGGAGCCTTTGGTATACCGTTAAACACGGAAAAGTAATTGCCAACACCATTATCCTGGGCGTTACTGTAATCCTGATCGGATATTCCAGCTATGGGATGATTGTAATCCGTTCCAATGCCAACCCTCCCTTAAACGAAAACGATCCAAGTAACCTTTTTAGTTTACTCTCGTACCTCAACCGCGAACAATACGGAGACAGACCGCTTTTAAGTGGGCCTACCTACAATGCCCCGGTTAAGGACTCAGAAGATGGTAAACCAAACTATGTAAAAAAAGATGGAAAGTATGTAATTACCAGTTACAAACCAGAATATATTTACGACGATCGTTTCGTGATGCCTTTTCCTCGCATGTACAGTCGCGAAGGCTCCCATATAAGTGCTTACAAGGATTGGGGCAACATAAAGGGGGAACCAGTTCAGATTCAGAATGAAAAAGGCGAACCTGAAACCGTGATGGTGCCTACCTTTGGTGAAAATCTTAAATTCTTCTTACGCTACCAGGTTGGATTTATGTACTGGCGATATTTTATGTGGAACTTCTCCGGTCGTCAGAATGATATCCAGGGTCATGGCAGCCCCCTGAAAGGAAACTGGATTACAGGTATTCCCGTTATTGATGAGATGCTTGTCGGACCGCAGGATAAACTCCCTGCAAGTGTAAAGAATAACTGGTCGAGGAACAAATATTACATGTTGCCATTTATTCTGGGATTGATCGGGCTTTTTTATCAGCTTAACAAACATAAAAAAGACTTTGTGCTGGTAATGATGCTGTTTATTATGACAGGTCTTGCAATTGTGGTTTACCTGAACCAAACTCCGTATCAGCCCCGTGAGCGTGATTATGCTTATGCCGGATCTTTTTATGCCTATGCCATCTGGATTGGGTTGGGCGTTCTGGCGCTTATCGACCTGATTCCAAAAGCTATGTCGTATAAAGTTAGGGCAGGACTTGCAAGTATCGTTGCCTTGTTTGCAGTACCTGTGCTCATGGCAAGCGAAAACTGGGATGACCACGATCGTTCAGGTCGTTTTACCGCCCGCGATTTTGCGTATAATTATCTCAATTCGTGCGAAAAAGATGCCATCATCTTTACCAATGGCGATAACGATACCTTCCCCTTATGGTATGCCCAGGAAGTTGAAAACATCCGCACCGACGTGAGGGTAGTTAACCTGAGTTACCTTGGCGCCGACTGGTATATTGAGCAGATGCAAAGAAAAGCCTATGAATCTGATCCGTTGCCATTTAATATGACCAAGGACAAATATGTTACCGGCCGCCGCGATATGCTTTATGTGATCGACCGTGTAGGCGGTGACTATATTCCGCTGAAAGAAGCCATGGATTTTGTTGCAAGTGAAGAGCAGGCCACGAAAACCATACCCGGTTACAGGGGCGAACGCATTGAGCACTTACCTGCCAAACATCTTATCATTCCTGTTGACACTGCACTGGTATTGAAAAATGGTACCGTATCGAAAAAACAGGCCGATAAAATTGAAAAAGAGATTCGCTTCGAACTGAATAAGAATTATCTCTACAAAAATGACATGATGGTTCTGGACCTTTTGGCAAATAACAACTGGAAACGTCCTATTTACTTCGCCATCACAGTATCTGATGAAAATTATCTCAATCTTCAGGAATATTTCCGCCTCGATGGTTTAGCTTATCGCATTGTTCCAATCAAAACAAAACGTACCGATGGTCAACCGGGAAGTGTAGATACTGATATCCTTTACAACAACCTCATTAACAAATTTAAATGGGGAGGCGTTTCCGATCCTGATGTATACCTCGATGAAAACAATTTGCGCATGCTTTCAAATTTCAGAAATAACTTCTCGCGTTTAGCCGAGGAGCTCATCAACGAAGGAAAGAAGGATTCAGCAGTGAAAGTTCTCGATAAATGCATGGAGATTATGCCCGAGAACCGCGTACCATTCAATTACTTTATTATCCCTGTAATTGAACAGTATTATCGTGCCGGACAGATTGAAAAAGCTAATAAAATTGTGAATAGTTTCTTCAACACTACCCAGGAAGATCTGCGTTATTATTTCACTTTCCACGGAGATAAAGCAAAGAGCATTCTTTACGAAAAAAGGGTAGGCATTCAGATTATTGGAGAATTGGCAAGGATCACAGAGTTCTTCAAGCAAAAAGATCTGAAAGATAAATTAGAGGCATCTTACAACCAGTTTGTTCAGATGATCACCCCAGAATTGCAAAATGAATATCAGATGCAGGGACAACCTATGGAGTAAAATTCTGTTCCCGGAGATGGTAACCCATATTCCGGGAACGGGAAATAAACTATTTCTGACATTCGACGATGGGCCAACACCTGAAATAACAAAACGGGTGTTGGCTTTTTTGTCGCAATACAATGCCAAGGCGACATTTTTTTGCACAGGAAAAAACGTTGCCGCAAATCCGCATCTTTTTCAGGAAATTGAAAAAGCCGGCCACTTAACAGGAAACCATGGCTACAACCATCTGAACGGATGGACTACCAAAAAAAATGTTTATGCTGAAGATTGCCATAAGGCAGTCCAATTCATACCCAACAGGATATTCCGTCCTCCGTTTGGAAAGATCACGCCCGCTCAATACTCATTGCTGAAAAAAGATTTTACAATTTACCTGTGGACAGCTTTAAGCTGGGACTTTCATAGCATGGTTAGTCCGGAGCTCTGCCTTAAAAGAGCTACAAAACATCTGTACCCAGGATCGATTCTGGTTTTTCACGATACAATAAAAGCATCGGCAAAATTGATGTACACCCTACCCCGCCTGTTGGAGAGTGGTTTAAGCAAAGGCTACCAATTCGAAATTCTACCTCTCAATACAAAAAATGATCGTAAGGGTAGCGCTGAACATGAATCTTCTTAACCTCATCGTACAGCATCGATTTCAGCTCATCAACATTCGCCTTCTCAGTAGCCGAGATAAACAAAGTTTTCTCGTGATGCTGTGCCATCCAGCTTTGTTTTAATTCATCAAGCGACATATTTTCCTTAATGCGTGGAGTCAGATCGTCCTCTTCCTTTTTGATATAGTGGTAAGCGTCAATTTTATTAAAAACGTTGATTACGGTTTTGTCCTTCACCTGCAGATCGGCCAGGGTTTGATTTACAACCTGCATCTGCTCCTCGAAATTAGGATGCGATATATCCACCACGTGCAATAGAATATCAGCTTCGCGAACTTCGTCGAGTGTAGATTTGAAAGACTCTACCAAATGATGGGGAAGCTTACGGATAAACCCAACGGTATCCGAAAGAAGGAAAGGAAGATTGTCAATTACAACTTTGCGGACGGTGGTATCGAGTGTGGCAAACAGTTTATTTTCGGCGAAAACCTCGGATTTGCTCAACATATTCATGATTGTCGACTTCCCAACATTGGTGTATCCAACCAGCGACACACGAACCATATTGCCCCTGCCCTTTCGCTGGGTTGCCATCTGTCTGTCAATTTTGATAAGTTGCTCCTTTAACAGCGCAATTTTATCGCGGATAATACGGCGGTCAGTTTCGAGTTCCGTTTCACCGGGACCACGTAAACCAATCCCCCCGCGCTGGCGTTCGAGGTGGGTCCATAACCGGGTAAGCCTTGGCAGTAAATATTGATATTGTGCAAGCTCCACCTGGGTTTTGGCATACGAAGTGCGTGCACGTTTGGCAAAAATATCGAGGATAAGATTGGTACGATCCAGAATCTTACATTCGAGCGATTTTTCGAGGTTGCGCAATTGGGTGGGCGTAAGCTCATCATCGAAAACAACAAGATCGATCTCGTTTTCTTTCACATAATTCTCGAGTTCGATTAATTTACCGGTACCGATAAAAGTGCGCGGATTCGGAGCATCAAGTTTCTGCACAAACCATTTAACCGGAGTACCTCCGGCAGTATCGGTTAAAAAAGCAAGCTCCTCAAGATATTCGTTTGTTTTCCGCTCATCCTGATTATTATTGACTATACCAACTAAAACCGCCTTCTCTGTTTCGGCCATTATTGAGAAATCATCTCCCATAAAAATCAAATTTAATAACGACTTCGCCAATCAAAAACCGCAACAATATACCGGTATCTGAAGGATAAGCTAATATTTTAATACACAACTGCAAAAGTAGCGCTTTAGGCTGAATATAAAACATCCGAAAAAAAAAAACCTCTTAACCGGAAGCTTTCACTGCGAAAGTTATTTACCTGTAAAATTTCGATAAAATTCATTTATTTTAAACATATGTTCATTATATTTGTACTGAACAAAAGATAACATCAAATGAAAATTGCAATTCCAACAACTCAGTCAAAAACAGTAGACGCGCACTTCGGACACTGTGAATTTTACACAATATTTACAATAAGTGACCAAAAAGCGATTATCAATTCCGAGATTCTTGCTTCTCCGCAAGGTTGCGGCTGCAAATCGAATATTGCCGGCGTGCTTCGCGAAAAGGGCGTAACCGTAATGCTGGCAGGTAACATTGGTATGGGAGCCATTAATGTATTAAACAATAATGGTATTGAAGTAATCAGAGGCTGTCAGGGTAATATTAATAATGTAGCTGCATCTTACCTGTCGGGTAACCTCCTCGATTCCGGGTTAACTTGCTCTCATCACGACGAAGGCCATACCTGCGAACATTAGTAGTATTTGCTAATTTATGCCCCGACCGAAATTAAACCGCAAGATCAGTAATCTCCCGCATTTCAAAGGCTTTAAACCTATTGATCTGGCTGAAGATCATATTCCTGTTATTCTTCACCTGGAAGAATATGAAGCGATCCGCCTTTGCGACTTCGAACTTCGCGAACAAGCCGAAGCAGCCGTTTTAATGGAAGTGTCCCGGCCTACCTTCACCAGGATTTACGAAAATGCCCGCCGAAAAGTAGCCGAGGCATTTGTTCTGGGTAAAACAATCGTTTTTGAAGGAGGGAAAGTCTACGTTGACAGTGCCTGGTTTCATTGCAAGAGCTGCGGTTGCTGGTTTAATAATCCCTCAGCGGATATCCGGATTATAGAATGCGCCTTGTGCGGCTCTTCCAAAATTGAGAAGAGTACTGACGAAATCTTACCTCAGAAACCATGAAGATAGCCATCACATCAACAGGAAATTTTCCGGGAGCTAACATGGATCTCCGATTCGGACGGTGTTCTTATTTTGTAATTTTCGATACCGAAAAGCAATCTACAGAATACATCCCGAATACCAATAAAGAAAACATAGAAGGCGCCGGTCAGGATTCAATTAAATTCCTGGCAAACAAAGATGTTAAGAAGGTAATATCCGGAGAATACGGTATAAAAGTTAAATCAATTGCCGACAGTTTAAAAATACAGTTAATCATCATGCCCGATCAGTCAAAAACTGTTCAGGACATTATCGACTATTTCATAAAACCCTAGTAACAAATGATAAATCACTCCTACTCATTCCGGGTGGCATATCCAGAAACAGATCAGATGGGCACTGTTCATCACTCCAATTATGTAAAGTATTACGAGGTTGCCCGGTGGGAACTTTTCCGCCATATTGGCATTCCTTACCATTCGGTGGAAGAAGCCGGATTTATGTTGCCTGTAACGCAAATGACTTTTAAGTTTCTTAAACCTACCCACTACGATGAGAAGCTTACAGCAGTAACAACTCTTAAAGCTTTAAAAGGAGTACGTATCTGGTTTACATATAAGCTGTATAACGAAAAAGAGGAATTGATTAGCGAAGCTGAAACAGAACTTGCATTTGTGGGACGGAATACCTGGAAACCATGTGCTCCACCGGATTTTGTAAAGGAAGCAATTCAAAAATATAAGGATAAAGCTAAACCCGAATAGTTAATTAAAAGATCCGGATCACCCTTTTTCACTGATCTGACGAAGAAGACCTTCATTTAAAATTACAATCTGCCGCCCTTTTATTTCGACAATCTTATCTTCATGAAAGTCTGTCAGAATACGGCTGGCACTTTCTCTGGTTATACCAGTCAAATCTGCCAGCTCCTGACGGGTAACCGGCAGATTAAACGTATTGGAATTGTATATCTCAGTTGCAAAAAACAGAATGGCATCAGCAATTCGGCCAATATTTTGCTTTTGCGCATTGTTAAGGCAATTTTTAAAATTCTGTAATTCACCGCGGCTCATATCCAGGATAATCTGATATGCAAAATCGCCATTATCGTAAATGAACTTTTTGAATAGATTCAGATCGATAAAGCACACTGTAGTCGGCTCAAGTGCAGTTGCTGAAAAATGATTGATTTTATCTCCAAAATTACTGGGCAAACAAATATATGCGGGCGCCTTTACAATTTTCATTATTCTCTCGCGGATGGGACCATTGATATGGATTTTGACCAACCCTTCCTTGATATAGGCAATATTTGTTGATAAAGCATTCTGCTTTACAATAATATCTTCAGCATTAAAACTGACTTCAGCACAACTGGTTCCCAGAAGACATATCTCCTCCTCATTCAGCTTCTTTGCAGCGCTAGACATTGAAGGACAATATTTACACAACATCTTTTCCATAAATTCCAATAATCTTTAAAATTAGTAAAAATATCGGTGTGCGTTAAATCACATTTAGTTTTGAAATAGCGCACTTCTCATTTCAAAGAAGGAGCGTCCACAAAACCTACATTTGCCCCAACAATAAAAACATACGCCATGTCAGACAATGAAAAACTGGTAATCATAACTACAGTGGGTTCAGAGAACCCGGAAAAAGCAACACTGCCATTTGTATTAGCAACCGCAGCCCAGGCTTCTGATGTTGAAGTTGTAATTATAATGCAAGAGTCAGCCGTTACAATTGCCAAAAGAGGAGAAGCTGAAAAAATTGTTGCAAAAGAACTTATGCCCCTGAAGGAGCTATTGGATAATTACATTGAGATGGGTGGAAAACTCAATTTATGCTCGCCATGTTTGAAGTCCCGGGGAATTCCAAAAGAGGATCTAATAAATGGTTCTGTCATAATAGCTGCAGGGACAGTTGTTTCGGAGGTTATGTCGGCAAAATCTGTTATAACTTATTAACTTTTAGTTCAACAGCCTAATTTTAATTCAATATATATGTCTTTAGAAATAGAACAACAAGTTAAGTTACTGGAAGAACAGATAAAAAGTTTGCAAAGCCGACAGGCGAACGATCAGATATCAATTATAGTTTTCTCAGGGGATCTTGATAAAGTACTTGCCTCCATGATTATTGCCACAGGGGCAGCTGCAATGGATATGAATGTAAAGATGTTCTTTACTTTCTGGGGCACGGCCACATTGAGGGACAAGGCAAAAAGCGCTAAAGGGAAGGACTTTATGTCGAAAATGTTTGGTTTTATGTTGCCTAAAGGCAGTACCAAACTGAAGCTTTCGAAAATGAACATGTGCGGGATGGGGACTTCCATGCTCAAAGATTTAATGAAGAAAAAAGGAACTCCATCACTTGAAGAGCTGATTGCAACAGCTGCCGAATTAGGAGTGGAAATCAATATCTGCGAAATGTCGATGAACCTGATGGGCTTCAAGCGCGAAGAGATGATGAATTATCCAAAGCTTACCTATTGCGGTGTAGCATCCTATCTGGCCGATGCCGATGAAAGCAGGATACAACTGTTTATTTAGTTATAAGTAGTAAGTCGTAAGTCGTAAGTAGTAAGTCATAAGACAAATACAAATAAGAAGAGCTGCAACACTGTACGGCCGGATCTTAATTATAACATTGTGTGATAGATCATTAAGAGCATAAAAGTTGAAATCGCAGCAGTAGAACTGTCCGATAATTAAAAAACATTTTCACTAAAAATAGAAACATGAATACAGATGAATTAAAATCATTAAAGAGCGATAAAGTAGTTGATGCACGCGGAACAGCTTGTCCAGGGCCACTTCTGGCAGCAAAAAAGGCAATTGGAGATATTCAGTCCGGCCAGGTAATGGAAATACTGTCGTCAGACGAAGGCACCAAAAACGATATCCCAAAATGGTGCAAAAAGATGAATTATGAGTATTACGGCTCTATTGATGAGGATGGAATTTACCGTCTTTTCCTGAAAAAATAAAAATGAAGGCTGTGTGAAAAGTTAATTACCAGTCATATTTCGACTCCGCTCAATACGACAAACAAATGATTGTCAATCGTAAAAATGAATGGATCGAAGTCTTTCTGACCTTCTCACACAGCCTCAACTAACACCTGATCGCGTGGAAAAAAAACCAAAATTACTGGTATTCTCAACCGAGAAAATATCTGATCCGGCTATCGACCTTGCTGGTTTGTTAAAGAAACATTATCCATACTCTGTCTATACGATTAGTGTACCATGCTCAAGCTGCATCAAACCCAGGTGGATCATGAAAGCATATGAGAAGGGGTTTGCCGGCGTATTCATTGCCGCCGATGGCACCGACTGTTCTTTCGGTGAATCATGTGTTGAGAAAACATCTGCCACTATTTCCCAAACTCATAGCCTGATGAAAGAAAAGGGACTCAAACCTTCACAATTGAAAATGGCAGCTCTTTGCTCGGTATGTGCCGAACCTTTTGTTAAGCATATGACAAGCTTTATAAAGGAACTGGAAAGTTTAGTCGTAAGTAGTAAGTCGTAAGTTAATACAAAAAAGTGGGATATGAGCTTGGCTAACGAGTTGTTAGTTTTAATACTTATGTTCTTATGCCAATAAATAAAAACTATGAAATCAGAATATGATATACTGGTGGTAGGTGCCGGAATTGCCGGGGAAGAATCGGCTCTGAAGCTTGCAGATATGGGCTATAAGGTGCTAATGGTAGAGAAAGAGCCTTCCATCGGCGGGAAAATGATCCTGCT
>JAJYAG010000098.1:20344-24894 GCA_021779665.1 Bacteroidota bacterium
CTGAGCAAAGTTTTTCCAA
The DNA here is from genome assembly GCA_021779665.1 of Bacteroidota bacterium. Lineage (GTDB taxonomy): Bacteria > Bacteroidota > Bacteroidia > Bacteroidales > JAAUTT01 > JAAUTT01. The sequence goes on from JAJYAG010000098.1 coordinate 20,364, forward strand.
CGTTAGACTGTGCAGCTTGTATCACTACTCCAAAAGTTTCGGAAACGGCCAGGCATCCGAATATTACAATTCTAACACTTACCGAACCTGAAGAAATAATAAGGAGCAATGGCAAGTTCGATGTTACTCTGAAAAAGAAACCTCGTTATGTAGTTGAAAACGACTGCACCGGTTGCCAGGAATGCGAAAAAGTTTGTCCGGTTGTTACCCGGGATCAGTTCCAGTTCAACCTTGTGGCCCGCAAAGCCGTGCATATACCTTTCAGTATCGCAAATCCACGAATTGCACTTATCGATATCGAAAATTGCATGCTGTGCGGTGCTTGCGAGAAAGCTTGCCCCTCGAGCGCCATTGACTTTTCTCAGGAAGAAGAAATCATCAGGGTAAATGTTAAAACGGTTGTACTTGCAACAGGATTCAAGCTATTCGACCCCATATCCATTGAAAGGTACGGCTATGGAAAATACAAAAACGTGATCACTTCCATGCAGATGGAACGTTTGCTGGCACCTACACGTCCTTTCAACAACATATTACGTCCTTCGGATGGTAAAATGCCCGATAAGATTGCTTATATATTTTGTACCGGATCGCGCGATCATACTGTTGGCAATCCAATCTGCTCGCAGGTGTGCTGCATGTATTCAACAAAACAGGCCCAATTACTGATGGGAGCTTTGCCAATGGCCGATGTTTCTTTGTATTACATTAATATCCGGGCCTTTGGCAAAGGGTATAATGAGTTCTATCTTCAGGCAAAAGACATGGGAGCTAATTATGTGAAAGGTAAGATTGGCAGCATCGCAGAAAAGGAAAATGGCAATTTGATTCTTCGTTACGAAGATATTGCCACGGGTAAAGTTACTGAGAGCGAACACGATCTGGTTGTTCTCTCGGTTGGTTTGCTCGCAAATCCGGAAATTTCAAAAACTTTCAAAAATGAAAAACTTAGCCTTGACGCGTTGAATTATATTGACCAGACAGATATTCTAAGTAGCCCGGCCCGGACTTCCATCGAAGGCGTATTTGTTGCCGGAACGGCTTCTGCACCAATGGATATTCCCGATTCAATTATGTCGGCGGGAGCCGCTGCAAGTGAAACTTCCAGTTATCTTAAATCTTTGTCATGAATAGAAAAAAAATAGGAGTATATGTTTGCCACTGCGGAGGTAACATTTCCGATTATGTGGATATTGAGAAGGTAAAAGCCGCAGTAAAAGATGAGGCCGATGTATACCTGGTAAAAAATACACTTTTTGCCTGTGCCGATTCTTCACAGAAAGAAATGGTAAACGATATCCAGAACGATCAGCTGGATGCAATTGTAGTAGCATCCTGCTCTCCCAAGCTCCATTTGAATACTTTCAGGGGAGTGGCTGAGAGAGCCGGCCTGAATCCCTATAATTATATCCAGGCGAATATACGGGAACAAAGTTCGTGGGCCCATTCTAATAACAAACCAGGGGCTACCGAAAAAGCGATCCATCTGGTAAAAGCGGCTATAGCAAAAGCGCGTGAGTCGGAACCTCTGTTTTCAAAAAAAATTCCTGCTTCTAATGTTGTCTCTGTAATTGGCGCAGGTATTGGAGGAATGCGTTCTGCAATTTCCCTGGCCGATATGGGCACCGAAGTATACCTGATTGAGAAAGCTGAAAAAGTTGGCGGTCATGTGGCTGGTTTTGGAAAAGTATTTCCGGTAAACAAAACGGGAATACAACTCATTGCAGAATTGTATGAGGAGGTTAGAAAAAGAACCAATATAAAACTATTCCTAAATGCCGAATTGATCGAAAAGAAAGGTAGCATCGGTAATTTTGAAATACGCGTAAAGACAGGCACCGAAGTGCTGATTTTACACGTCGGTGGTTTTGTTGTGAACACAGGCTTCGAAAATTACCAACCAACGAATGGAGAATACGGATTTGGCCAATTTAATAATGTAATCACGCTGCCCGAGTTCAAAAAACTTGTAGATTTTTCGGATAAGCTGGAATTCAAAGGAAAACCTGTAAAAACTGTAGCTTACATTTATTGTGCAGGCAGTCGCCAGGACGAAGAAGGAGAAAACAAATACTGTTCCCGCTTTTGCTGTACTTCCGCTATTCATACCTCGATAATTGCACGGGAAAAATTCGGTGATATCACCAATATCCACTTCCACCGGGGAATTCGCACCTACGGGAAACAGGAACTTATTTATGAACAGGCTTCCCGGAATGGAGATATGTTTCTTCAGTTTAACCTTGAAAGTATTCCCGAAATTTCATCAAAAGGAGATAAAGCCCTGGTAAAGGTAAAAGATCTTCTTACACATGGGAAGAATATTGAGGCTGAAGTCGACCTGGTAGTATTGGTAACAGGAATGGTTCCCCGGGAAAATAAAAGCCTGGAAAGCAATTTGAAGATACCTCTTGGCCGCGATAACTTCTTCAACGAAATTCATATGAAACTTCGCCCGGTAGAAACTGTGATCGATGGAGTTTTTATTGCCGGAACCTGCCAGTCGCCCAAGAATATCCTCGAGACACTAAACTCATCGCAGGCTGCGTCAGCAAAAGCAAATTCGGTCCTCACAAAAGGGGAATTGTCTCTTGAGCCTGTGCTGGCTAAGCTAAATCCGGCCAATTGCACCTGGTGTGGTAAATGTGCCGAAGCCTGTTCATTCGAGGCCATTGAAACGGTTGATTATGAAACGCGAAAAGTAGCAAGGATAGTGGAAGCAAACTGCAAGGGTTGTGGGATGTGTACACCCGTTTGTCCTTCCGATGCCATTGATCTGGCCGGTTTTACAAATGCACAGATGGAAGCCATGATAGATGCGCTTGCCGATTAGTAAACGATAACATATCAAACGAAATCGAAAAATGAAAACCCGCACTGTAGATATCATAAAGCAAAAGCGCACCGTTGCCGAAAGCGTGAACGAATCGCGCAAGCAATATAATAATTACCGAAAATCGATAAAAGAAGCTATCGGGGAAGAGCCTAAAACCATTCCTCAAATTGCTGAACAATTAAAAATGCCTGTGAGCGAAATTACATATTTCCTTATGGCAATGCAGAAATTCGGTGAAATAGAAGTCGATAGTCTCGACGATATGGATGAATACTATTTTTATAAACTGAAAAAGTAATGGCAAAAATAAACCCTTCATTCAGCAAAGAATTAAAGAAATATGGTGCTTTCGATTTTAATGCCTGCTATAACTGCGGCACCTGCACTGCTACCTGTTCTCTTTCAACAAAAGATGATTCCTTTCCCAGAGAAATGGTTCGATATAGCACTTTAGGCCTTGAAGATGAGATTAAATCGTCGCTGAAACCATGGATGTGCTATTATTGCGGAGAGTGCAGCACAAATTGTCCGCGCGAGGCCAATCCAGGTGAATTAATGATGTCGCTGCGACGATGGCTGACCGCCCAATATGACTGGACCGGATTATCCGGGCTATTGTATAAGTCGCTTTTACTGACAACTGTTCTGTTTGTACTTTCTGCTTTGGGAGTAATCTGGTACAGTGCCCGCCTTGATTTCCATCTTGATGCAATTATGCACCTGGGGCACTTGTTCGAAATGTTTGCAATTCTTTCTGTTTTTGTGCTTATTTTATTGCCGAACCTTTTGAGAATGTGGTTGTATGTAGAAGGTAAAAGAGAGAAAAAAGCGCCTTTGAAGTCATACTTTAAAAGCCTTGGAGATCTTTTCATACACATGTTCACACAAAAACGTGCTCTGGGTTGCGACGATAATCAAACCCGCTGGCTAGAGCATCTGATCCTGGTATTCGGGTATCTGCTCCTGTTATTTACAACCGTATTCCTTGACTGGTTTTCGGCAACAAACATCTTTATCATAGCACTGGGATACATTGAAAGTACAGCAGTATTCATCATCACTTTCGATTTTATGCGCCGCAGAATGCAGAAAGAAAAAGAAGTAAGCAAACATTCACAGCCATCTGATTGGCTTTTTGTGATATGGCTCTTTTTGATGGGGTTTACAGCTTTCGGCGTAAGACTATTTATTGATTTGAATATTCTTGAACAAAATACGTGGCTTTATTTAGTGCACATTATTGTGCTTTTTCAATGGGCAGTTCTTATAGTGCCATTTGGCAAATGGACTCACTTTTTATATCGTTCCTTCGCAATGTACCTGGCAGCAATAAAGGAACAAGGAGTCAAAGCATAGCATTTTTATACCCGCGGTTATCTGTGTGTAACCACTTTCGAATCAAAAATTTTATAAATAAGATCACCGCTACACACTGCTCAGCAGCCGCGTAGCGGTGATCTCCTTGTAGCAAGAAATTCATGATCGGGATTCTTTCAAGCCAAATGGGGGCGGACTATAGATTCAACACCCAGCTTTAGATCCAATCGCTCCAGCCAACTTTTCCGACTGATCCCTGATTCCAACTGAGCGCAGAACTTGGATCAGTCGGAAAAGTTGGGGGAGAATAAATAAAGTATTTTCTTTGCACTCCTATGGAACATCAAAGAGAAGAATCGAATCTATTAAATGCTTTTT
>JAJYAG010000099.1 GCA_021779665.1 Bacteroidota bacterium
CCTCTTCAACTCCATCGGCATTGTCTTGGAGTAATTGAGCCCTTAAGTGTAGCGGTTCGTCTTGAAATAGATTTTTTGACATAGTTTGTTTGATTTAATTAATGTAAATATACTATTTAGTATTATAATAAGCAATTTATTTGACATTTTAAGGCAAATTTTTTAACCAAATGTTATGTTATAATATTCATTATCAATCTCCTTAATATCTTTTAGAATTTTATTGTACTTCGGAAGAGTTTTTGAAAGCTCCTTATCATTGTCGAAAATATCATGACAATCCCGATGCGCCAGGCCTGTATTCTTAGGCATTGTTTGAAGCTCAAAACGTGTATATAACCTACTTGTCCAACTCCGGCGAATCTTATGAGCAAGATCCCCGTTTTTGCATGGCCGGCCACAAAAAATACATACTGGTTCATTTAGAATAAGCCACTTTTTTCGCTTATCTATTTCCCTATCTATTGCAGCCTGCTCGCTTGATTTAAGTTTCATGTATTCTCCAATAGTTATATTATCACAAATGCTACCTGTTCGTAATTGGTGTGGCATAATACATGAGCTTTCAATTCGCTTTTTTCAAGGAACTCATTAAAAGCCCTGAACTCATGTTTTTCATATTCCGGAATATTGATCATTTCATCAAATACGATAACGGTTCCCGATCCTATTCGATCCCGGAGGGTATGCAAAACATATTTTGCAGAACTGTATAAATCAGAATCTATATGAAGAAAAGCAACCTTTTCCTCTCCATAAATTGAATCAACTATCTTCCTGCTGAACAAAAATTTAGGCAACGCCTGTTCAAATAATCCAACTACAAGCTCCACGTTCTGTCGAACTTCTGGCAATTCACCATTCATATTAAAAGTTCCTTTTGGAAAACCATGAATCCAATCTTCAGGCAATCCTTTGAAGGAATCAAAACCGTATATCATTTTTTCCGGCATCCTGTGAGAGATGAAGTTGATTGTTTCCCCTGAGTGTACACCAAATTCCATCCAGTAGCCAGGTTTATCCATTCTCTTTGCAACCGCTACCGCATGGCCCAAACACATAAATCTCGCTGTCATTCGGTCGGAATCGTAGGATCTTTCCGACCGCAATATCTCTTCTAATGTTATCATAAGGCAAAATCTTTTAAGGCTTCTGTTATTTGATCGACTAATGTTTTATTAATTTTTCTGTCAAGGCAAGGAGCAACCTTGGAACCAATCTTTGATTTTTCACATACCTGATCCCATTCAGTTTGATGAATAAAACATGGTTGTAAATCGCACCTGGAAACTATATCATAGGACTTTGTAAATTTATACCCTACAGTTCGTGAGTAAGTATTGAAACTTGAATATAACCCGACTGCTGGCTTGCAAATTCCTTCCCTGAAATGAAGGGCTCCGGTGTCTACGGAAACTACTAAATCAGCATCATAGACGTCTAAAAGGAACTCTTTCACGTCTAATGCCTTTATAACTTTCACATTTGAATCCGCTATCCAGGTTATTTCTTCTTCTGTTACATTCCCGGAATGAACATAAATATTTGCATCTGGAAACAATGGCTTCACTGCATCATACAATGTTTCGAAACTCATTGAACGCATATTCGCGCTTGCTCTCGGACAAATGAGAATAGATTTCTTTTCCTTGCTAATATTTGAAGGTTTCTGAGTGGTTCTGATGGTCCGCATTGACGGCCTCCACCAATCAGTTGAGGAGTTTACTCCAATGTTATCGAAAAATACTTTATACCAGTTATCCGTTTCACCATTCTCAATAATACCATCACAATACATTCTCTTAATTGTTCCGCTCCGAAGCATCAAGTCTGTTAATCCACCGGAAAAAACCGGCTCATTGAAACTTACAACCCGAACTCTTTGGTTGGAATACCAATTAAAAACCGGCTTCATTGCTTCGCTCGTTATGAAAATAATATTCTTGCCGGTAAGATATTCACAGATGGAAGAAAGGGCCACAATATCCCCAATTCCTCCCGTTCTGACAATCATCACCGTATTGGCATTGTCAAATTTATATTGTTCAAATACGTGGTTTAATTCCGCGTATTTTATAGCATTTTCAATATTATTTTTTTTGAAAGATTCCTGAAACTTAAATCTCATTTCAGGACTCACCAAATACATATCACCCGGATTAAATTCGTAACCAGGTGCCTTAATCTGCTTTAGCCACACTCCTACGTACATTCTTTTTAAAATTTACTTCGTCGTTATAAAATACTTCATTTGCTTCAGGGATTCCAATTCCCAATTCATTTACAGCATGGGAAACAACCTTGTCAATGAACTCTCCCATGCTAGCAGTCGTTTCCTCTGTGGAGCTTTTATATCTAAGTTCGAATTCTCCGGTACGTGGATTCAATGAATATTCAAAGTTGAATCTATCCTTATAAAACTCATGTATTTCGTCTACCGTATGCCCTGTATAGTCTGATATAGTCTTATACACTACCCCAAACAGGTAAGAATTCTGATCGATGGTCCTTTGAAGTTCCATGCGTTGCGTTAAAACCTTTACTGGCAATGGCTGACTATTCAACCACTGCCAGTATTCAGTAAGCTCTTTTTTAGATCGAAGGATATGTAGTTCCATTATTGAAATAAGCTTTGTTGAACAATAGTTTTATCTTCCACCTTTATTATTCCATGACATTTTTTTTCAAATCTTTCGCAACCATCGGAGAATATCTTATTATCTATTTCACAACCATAAAAATCTAACCTTTGTGAAAAGGCCGCAATTCTTGATGATTGAGAACCTAAATTTGTATCAAGAATTTTAAACCCATGTTTTGCAAATGTTTTGAATAACCATGAATAAAGTTGAACTGGTTTCTGAGTAGGGTGAATTTTGACTTCGTGATTTCTCCCTCCTGTATTTGAAAATCTGAATATTTTAGCAGGACAGTCAAAACTTGTCCACGCCATTTCCCATTGACTGAAATTATCCCATGGCTGAAGTTTATCCCAACAAATAATTCCACGAGTGGGAGGAAGATCAAAATAATTTCCTCCCCAAATTATTTGATGTTTAGATACTCTAAAAAGCTCTTTAAAAAAATCAGGTGATGGTGCTTTATCCTCAAAATGGGTATTAACTAAACAAGAGTTTTTCATGCTACCACCGCCACTATTTAAGCGTCCTTTTTTAAGTTTTACTGCAGTGCTCTCACTTGGATATGATAATTTCCCTTTTCTATTTGGGAAATGTCCCATTTGCATTTCAGTTGCTCCAATTCCATACCATGGATCAGGAACAGCCAAATCAAAAAATTTATCAGGAAATTTTGACATAAATTCCATGTTATCGCATCTCTCAACAAGCGAAATAGGCTTATTCATTATTACCATGAAATTTTAATACAAGGGTTCCTCAATGGATCTTCAAATCTTTCAACTTTGAATCCCCTATTTACTAAGTCAATAAGTATAGAGTCGTCTACATCAAATCCTATCATAATACAATGTGAGTTTCCAAGTTCTGCCTGATTAGCTATATTCATAAGCACTCTGTCAATTGTAGGCTTTTTCTTATCAGTTAATCCCCTTGCCTCGGAAGCGTTCGAAATTATCTTTTCATTCATGGCTATAAATTAAAATGGCAAATCATCTTCCATTGGAGGAAAACTTTCATCAATCACTTCGGCCTGTTGCTCAACTTTAGCCTCTGATGCAGCAGAAGTATTTCCGTTACCTTCGCTCTTACCTCCTAACATTTCCATATTGGTAGCATAGATTTCAGTAACATACCGCTTCTTCTTTTCAGAATCTTCGTAGGACCTAGTTCTGATTTCACCTTCAATGAAAACTTTGGCACCTTTTTCAAGGTACTTTTCACATATTTCAGCAAGCTTTCCCCAAACGACAACATTGTGCCACTCTGTAGCTGATTTCACTTCGCCGGACTTTTTATCCTTAAATTTCTTTGAAGTGGCAAGGGAAAAATTACCTACAATATTACCACCTTCCAGGTGTCTGATTTCAGGCGTTTTTCCAAGATGCCCGATTAATAATGCTTTATTCATATGTCATATAATAATGTAGGGGCTTTCGCCCCTGGGTTAATAATCTACTTGTTGAGCATCCTCAATCTTTTCCTTCCCGAAAATGGTTTTAAGCTTTTCGGAGGTAGGCTTCACGTCAACAGGCTTGTTATTGTTGATCACTGTAACCTTTCCATCCTCTAATTTCAGATTCGCGCCTCCATCAATAGCCGCATCGTACGCGATAGCCCGACCAAATAATTCATCTTTGGGGATAAGCTTTGAAATCTGCCTAACGGTAGCTTTTCTATACATCCACCTCTGAGGATCGTTTTTAATATCGTACATGTGAGGACTTTTTGATTTCGCGCGAATTGCTTCAAGTTCAGCAAATGACATATACTTAAATTCCGGCTCTGTATCCTTCATGTGAACTATTGCAAAAGCACCCATAAAAGCCCCCCTGTCATTATCTTCAGCTGGCTTGAACATGAATTTCCAGTGCATATCATCACCAATCCAACGATCAAAATGATCATTAGAAAACCTGCATTCTGACATAACTTTTGTGATTACTGGATTCCTGTACATAAGGTGAGTAATACCGAAATAACCAAACTGGAATTGAGCTTCTAAAATCCCTTTTTCTTTATCGTTGTAAGGAATGATAAAACATTGTTGAAGCGGTCCGTTTATTTCCAACCCAAATTCAGCAGCTACCAAAATGGAAGCAAAAAAGCTTCTACGGTCCGCATCCAATAATCTAGGATTCTTACGAACTGAATTTTCAACAATCACCATAAACTTTTCCGGTGCCATTCCAGTATCTTGACAAAGCTTAATGATATTATCCTGAAAAAGCTTTAATTCGGTTCTAAACTTTTGATCCTTTGTAACTGCAGGCTTTTGAGTCTGTTGTTTGTTCTCCTGTTTTTCCTGTTTAGGATCTTGATTTCCCTGTGTTGTTTGCGCTGTTTCCATAATCTAAAATTTGGCGTATTGCTGTTTATCCTTGTACCATTTAGGCATTGAAAGAGTAACCATATTGAAATCATTCTCAGCATAGATTTCATACCCTTTGAAATTTCCATCGTTCCTTGCTTCTCTGATCGCATTTAGCCGACGTAAATACACAAGCTTTGCATCCATGATATCCTGATTGTTCAGGTCAAACAAAAGCACGTTGTAAGGGGATTGCTTTTCGACTGCGAGAAACAGAAAGGTTTCATAAGCTTCTCCCAGGTTGCAGGTGATAATATCCAAACCCATCGCCGCCTGAATGTCGTATTCATATTCGGCAGCATCTTTGGCGAAAACTTCCGGGTCCACGGATTGAGTACTTTTCAAATCCAGATCGTAAAAACGGTTCTTGTGAACATAATCAGGACGTGTTTTGATAAGAACATCGAACTTCCCGGGTAATTCATCGTTCCCGCATGCCTCGATTCGGTCAAATTTTCCTGACCGGTCAAATATCACCCGGGCGTAAAAGCAGTTTTCAACGTAGGCATTATTAAGATCGAGCAATCCTTTTGCCTCAGGGAATTGCATAACAGCTTCACGCATCGAAATAATACTGTTGTATTGAGCTTCATTCAGGATCAGTTTACCGGAATTCATTTCACGGAAATTCTTATTGTATTCCCGGTTATTCGTGTCCATCATACTTACCGAACCGTCCTGATTTACCTTATTCGGATTCGGGAACATAGAATTTTTCAGACAAACAACCTCTGATTTGAACTTTTCCGGCTCCAATACTGCAGAATGGAAAGCGGTTCCAATATCAAAGGCTTCAGTATGCTTTTTTGGAGAATTCAAACGGCAAATAAACTCTTTCGGGGTTCTGCATCCTTTTATGTCAGATGGAGAAATATACCGGTTATGCGACCGGTACATTTCAAAACTTTCGGCTGTTCTCATTATAGCTTTTCGATATAGGTTAAGTACTTATATTTCAAATCTGTTACTTCGGCCGCAAACTCGTTCAGGATAACATTTGCGTCCTGATTTCCCATATCTACGATATGCTCCATTATGGTGAGGGAATCAATTATATTGATTAATCTCTCCTTAACCGGCTTAAGTTGTTCCAGGCGCACACGTTCTGCTTCCTGACGTTCCGTTTCTGCCTTTTCTGCCGCTTCCTTTTCTGCGGCAATACGCTTTGCTTCAGCCTCATCTTTTTCCTTCTGAATCTGGGCGTGCTTATCGCTGATTCTTATTCTCAAAAGTTCTGCTGATTCTTCGCCGCTTAACTCAATACCGAGATGAATAGCTTTTGTCCGCAATTCTGCAAGGATTTTCTTCTCAGCAGCTTCTTTTTCTTCCTGAGCCCTTTTTTCATCTTCAAGCTTTTTGAGTTTTGCTTTCAATTCATCGGTTTCCTTGCGCTGTCTTTCGATTTCTTCCTCACGTTCCCGGTCCCTTTTCGCTTTTTCATCCTCTGCATGCTTGCGGATCTCTGAAGTTGATAACCAAGCATCTGGATTTTTACCAAAAACAGAGTAGAAGAACTCAACTGCTCCATCACGTTCCTGACGTTCATTATTACGAATTTCAGCAGCTTTGAAATGGATCTTTTCAAGAATATAGGCTTTTGCTTCTTCTGCCTGGCTGATATACTCCTGATAAAAATCAGGATCAAGGGTAAGTATTTTAATTCTCGATTCAATTTCGAAAATATCATCAGTATTTTTAGCCTTAATGATAAGGTCCAAATAAGATGATTTCAGAACCTCTATTTCAGAAGTTATCATACGAATCCTTTCGGCTTCAATTCGCTTTTTTTCCTGCTTTTCAGCCTCAATAGCTTCATCGTAAATGTCAATAGCCTGTTGCTGCAATACTTCGGCAGGAGTCACAAGATTAATGAGTTCTTCTGCCAGTCCTTCAACTGAATCTTTCAGGCCATTCAATTCGCCTTTAATCAGTTTTAAATCATTTTGAACCTGAGTTCTTGATTTTTTCAAAGCCGTCCGGCGTTCCCGGGCAATTTTTTCGGTTTCCTTGGTTACCTCGAGGAAAGGATTTTCGCTGATTACACGTAAAATTTCCTCTTTTCGGTCTGCAAATGCAATCAGGCTTCCGGCCTGAATGTCGCTTAATTTTACTAATTGATCCATATTATAGTTGTTTGATAATAAATTTTTCAAGTTCAGATTCGTTGATTGGCAAATCTTCTTCATTATCATCTTCATCCATCCTTGAAAACTTAACCGATGAAAGATATAAAGCTTCGGATGTCTTTATAAATGTTCCAGTACCGGTGAAATAATCATTATCATTATATCCATCAATGCTGTACATGTAATCAAAATCCAAAAAATACCTATACCCATCATGAGCATACTCTAAAGCTATATTTCCACTTGAATTCGCTTCTATATTTCCTATTTCGCTTTCTAAGTGATATTGAAGAGTTTTGTCAATCATACTTTCATTTTTATGATTGTAAATATACTATATAGTATATTATAAAGCAAATTATTTAGCATCAAAAAGCAAATTTTTTTACTTTAAAAAATACTCGTTAACAATTGACTGACAAGAATATACACTGATTAAAATCTCTTCCATATTCAACATGATGTTAACATCTGATTCTTTTATTTCTCGCACTGCCATTTTTAACCATAATCGAATAATCTCCTCCTGGGGGATAAAAAACTTAGTTGATAGATCTTTAATACTTACCAATCTACAACCATGCATTTCAACTTTTGCAAGTTCTTCGATTACTGTTTTTTCAACCATTCCATTACCTCTTTTCTGGAAAAGTATAAAGTTTTTCCGACTTTTCGATATGGTAACCCTCTTTCATTTCTGAGTTTCCAAAGTTTTGTTTCTTTACACCTAAGCAACTCCAAAACTTCATTTTGAGTCATTTCGTCGCTCAATTTTTCATCATTCTTTGATACATTATTGCTTTTTAAAAGCAAGTCAATCCTATCAATCTTTTCAATCAGGGCGTCGAAATATTCTTTGGATATTACGACCTGTTCAATCTTTTGACCAACCATGTAGCTTTGTTTCGTTTTGTTATACATTTTTAAACATTTCTACTTTCCTGTGCGTTGTTTTATTTACATTTGTTTTAAATTTATTCATGGCAAGAATACATTTTAAACAAAACACATGTGAAGCGACAACAAAGTAAATAAAACTTTTCATTTGTTCGGTCAACTTTACATAAAATGTAAACTTAATTTATCATTTTTATGTACAACCACTTGAAACTTAGAAACATCGCAGAAGCGAAAGGAGTGAGTAACATTGAGTTATCCGGGATTGTTGGTAAAAGCCGCATTACCGTAGGGAATTGGATGAAGGGGAAAACATCACCTGATGTTGTGGATTTAGAGAAAATGGCAAAGTTTTTCAATGTAAAAACTTCTTTCTTTTTTGATGATTCTGTTGATTACATTTCCAAATCCAAGCAAGGAGAATTTAAATCTGATGCTGAAATCATCCGAATCCAAAATGCCTTAATTGAATCACTGCAGCGTGAAAACGAAATGTTAAGGAAATTCTATGATGAACACTCAGACCTGAAAAATGGCAAATAAACGTTTTCTCAGGTCAAAACGAATTGTTCATACACAAACATGTAAACATGTATTTGCAATTCAGTTTTGCTTTATCGTTAAAGGTGAAATAAGAATTTATAGTTATGCTACTAAATCAAGTCCTTTAGCTGATCCATTTCAGCCTTGATTTTTTTATCAATTACTTTTGCATAAATCTGTGTAGTTTTTATACTGGAATGGGCCATCATTTTTGATACCGTTTCAAGGGGTATACCATTACCTAAGGTTACGGTAGTTCCAAACGTATGCCTTGCTACATGTGTCGTAAGTTCCTTTTTTATACCACACCCTGCGGCGATCTCTTTCAGGTAGCCGTTCATTCTTTGATTCGTTAGGTAAGGTAATAGCTTTCCAGGCTTTACCTTACCTCTGTATTTCTCTATAATTGCATAAGCTTTTGGCATCAAAGGAACAGAAATCCTATTGTTGGTTTTACCTCTTTCTCTACGAATCCAGTAAATATCATGATCAAATATCAAATCATCTTCCGTTAGATCATAAGCATCACCATAAGCCAGGCCAGTATAACATGAAAATAAAAAACAATCTTTAACCCTTTCGGTACGTTCCATCGGGAAAACTTTTTCCTCCAAAGCCTTTAGTTCTCCTTCTGTAAGAAACTTTTCTTTTTCATTTACCGGATCTTCAATCTCAAACCTATCATACGGGGTTTCTGAAATCTTCCTGAGATCCAATGCTCGTTGAATATATGCCTTTAAATTTGCATGCGTAGAGCAAACTGTTTCGTCAGAATATGGCTCTCCTTCTTTCCCAACTGTACGCAACCAGCTATCATAAGCCTTAATATTCTCCAAATTTATATCAGCCCACTCATTCAACTTTCCAAATTTAATTGCCCTTTCTCTAAAAACATTGTGAGATTTTCGGGTTGAAGGTTCAATATCCTGGCGTTCCTCAATCTCAGTTTTCCAAAAATCAACAAAGGTTTTATTCATTTCAATTCCATCAAAAGCCTCTGAAAAACTTTCGTGGGAAAATTGGACCTTCCGGACTAACAAATTTGAATGATAACTATTGCAGAAAGATAAAATACGTTCAAGGACTTTATTTAAATCCTCGCAATCCGCTCTTTTCATCACCCTGCAGGATCTATCATTCCATTCATCCTTTTTCAAATAAACACCTGTTTTATGATATGTCCTTCTTTTGTCGTAATAAACTTCCAGTTGAACCAGGGCGGTTTCATCGTACTTCAACTTTTTCTTTTTCCGGTTAAACACCAGATTAAAGGTAGGTACTTTCATTACTCGTTTTCTCGTTGTTTGTGATACCAAAATTACAAAATTTTAAATCCGGTATCAAATTGGTAGCTCAAAATGCGAATTATTGTAAACCATAACAATTCGAAGAAATGATATTTGATTCTACTTTCCTTTATTTACGCTGTGTTTGGGATGGTATAAAAACAAAAAAACCTCACCCGAAGGTGAGGTTGTGATTCCGCCGCGATTCGAACGCGGGACCCACAGCTTAGAAGGCTGTTGCTCTATCCAACTGAGCTACGGAACCTTTTACCGGTGTTTCAATGCGCTTCCGCTTTATTGAAATCCGGCGCAAATTTATAAAATTTTGCTATCAATCCTAATCCATGCCTAAATTATTCCTCATTAGTTTTCAAGTGTATCAGTCTTACTACTTACGACTAACCACTTACGACTAATACCCATAATCGTAAATACTCTTCCGCTTATCGTATTTTATATCTTTCAGCAGCGATGAACGAACATTGATCTGAAAACTATAAAATTTGGTTTCTCCAAAAGGCGAGCAGTTAAATGACATTACCCAACAATGTAAGTCTCTGTCAATTCCTATCGTAGTGTAGCTGAACTTCTTCGATTTCAAATCGTAACCCGAGGAAAAATTCACTTTCCACTTCTGTGTTAAGCTAAAATCGCCACTAAATCGAAACGTCTGCATAAATTCTCCCTTTTCGTAGGGTTTGCTGTAGGTCAAATCATAATCCACGCTAAAACTCCAGGGAATATTAAAATAATCGTATTCACTTCTTATTTCATCTTTGCGACCCTTGGTGTTTTTATCCTTATTCTCAGTTCCCTGACGCGATTCAAACCGATAGCCCGTTGTAAACGACATGGATGTTAACCGGGCCAGCTTTTTCGTTTTGGAAAATTCAAAATCCTTAATTCTCCTGTAAGTAACATAATTATTTTTTTCTTCTCTCTGAAGTGCATACAGGTCGAAAGTTCCGGAGATATTAAGTGCCAGGCCTTCAAATAAAGTTGTATTGCCACTCATCGATATCGGACTCCAGCCCATTGAATCGGCAAAAATATTATAGGAGGTATTGAAATTCAGGTTATCAATCAGCTTAATTTTCCTCACGCCGGTAACAGTGTCCTTATCCGATTTAACCTTCATCTCAATGTTGTTGAACAACCCAAGGGTTACCGACCCGCTCTTGGTATTGGACGATGAGGGAGTTCCATAAATATTCCGCTCGTAAATGGAATAGTTATAAACCCGTCCTGAAGTATCGATATAGGTTCTGTTATAATCGGGAGCCAGACCTGTAAGACTGGGAATCATCGAAACTCCGACCGAGGGCCTGAGTACGTGACGTATCGCCTGAATTTTGGAAGTTTTCTTAAATTTAAACATACCATACCAGGTTGGATTAGCCGAGAGCGACAACGATGGTGAAAAGCCCTGGGCATAGGTAAATTTAGAAATGGTATCAGTTTTAAGATACTGCACTGTATCACCATCAATCACCGTTTCTGCAAATCTCTTATTGATATAATTGGAATATACCATACCATTATAATTAAGAGAAGGCGAGAGATTCAGGTTAATTTTTTTCCAGATACGGATACTGGTTCCAAACGGGATTGAATGACGAAACCCATTTTCCATCCGCTTCAATGTTTTGGGGTGAAACAGGGAATCCTCGTGTGCGATAATTTTGTTCTCGAGGCTGGATGTATAGCTGATGGAAATATCGTTCCACCATTTGTCGTTAGCCGCATCCTTTTTCCTGAAGAGATAAATACGGTTTACGTTAAAAGCAACCTGAGGAAGCATTAAACTAACCGATTTATTCTGACTGTTCTGACTATGCCTTAAATTGACCGAGAGATTTACAGGACTATTATTGGGCCAGCTTTGATTATAGGATATACTTGACTGTTTCTGGTTATTAAGATATGCCGGAGCACTTGTATAATTGAACCGCTTGTCGAATGCCTGTGTTGAATAGTTTACGTTTGCAGAGAAACGCTTGTATGGATTTGCCTGTGCTTCCTGTCCGTGAGTCCAGGCAATGGAGAAATCGGTTGAACGCATCTCTCCTTCTTCTCCTATTCTGTTTCTGTAATACCTCATGTTCAGGTTCCCGCCAAACTTATAGCGCTTACGGTAGTTCGATGCAAGAGCTGCACCCCAGGTTCCTTTAGAATAAATATCGCCGGTGAGTCGGGCATCAACATGGTCGTTTATTGCAAAATAATACCCACCGTTCCTTAAGAAGAACCCTCTTTGCGCTTCTTCCCCGTATGTTGGGAGCAAAACACCTGAGGTACTGTTCTTTTTACTCGGGAAAAAACCAAATGGAATGCCAATAGGTAAGGGAATATCTTCCATCACAATATAGGCTGGCCCTGCAATGGTTTGTTTACCTGGAATATTAATCCCTTTTGTAAGAGCAAGGTAAAAATGGGGATGCGGCGCATCGCAGGTTGTGTATTTCCCGTTTATAAGGTAAATGTCGCCATTTGCCTGCCGTTTCGTTTTTTCAGCATGTAAAAATCCCTCTTCGTCCTGTTTGGAAACGATATCGTGAATAATTCCCTTTTTCGATTTGAAATTGTAAGAAAGATCATTCGCGTCAAAAGTTTCGCTGCCCTGCTTAAAGTTCGGTTTACCGATAGTTTGTCCCAGGGAGTCCTTTATCCCTTTTGCATATACAATGCTCTTTTCCATATCGAAATCAACCCGTTCCGATTTGAGCTGAATATCATCGTAGTCGATTTTTGCATTTTTATACATATAGGCCTTCTTTGAGTTCACTGAAAAACGTATGGAATCTTCGGCCTCATACTTTACTTTACTCTTAAAAGGCTGATCTTTCTTTTTTTGAAGAGCAAGAGAATCGACAGTAACAGAATCTTTTTTTACGAGCGACGTATCTTTCAGTGTTTTTTCCTGTCCGCTTAAAACAAAACACTGAAAAATAAAGAATGCCAGTATAATATAACCAGGTGATATTTTGAACAATTTTATTCTATTTTTGTGACTATTATTAATAAAAAATGAGATCCCAAAACTAATCAAAAATTTTATTGCAGCGAATGTTTGGTTCACCATATATACATAGATATTCTTCGGGAAAATTACGCGTTTATTCAGGTCTTATTATTTTTTTTCTGTTAATTTTTCTTAATGTTACCGCTCAAAACGGGAAAACAAGGATCAACTGTATTGTAATTGATGCAGGTCATGGAGGTAAAGATCCGGGTGCAAAAGGCAGTAAATATTATGAGAAAGACATAGTTCTGGCCATTGCCCTTAAACTCGGTAATTATATAAAGGAGAACATGCCCGATGTTAAAGTTATTTACACCCGCGACGAAGACGTTTTTGTACCATTGCACGAGCGGGCCGAAATAGCAAATAAAAATCAGGCCGATGTTTTTATTTCCATACATTGTAACTCAAATCCCAAAAAAACGCCGTTCGGAACCGAGACCTACACCATGGGGTTAACCAAGGCATCCGATAACCTTGAAGTTGCAAAACTCGAAAACTCCGTAATTTTTCAGGAAGAAAATTCAGAATCAAAATACCAGGGATTCGACAACTCCCCCGAATCCTATATTATGCTTTCGCTCATGCAGAACAAATACAGAGATCAGAGTTTAAGCCTTGCCTCCTTTATTCAAACCGAGTTCAGACAAAAAGCAAACCGGACCGACAGAGGTGTTAAACAGGCAGGATTTCTGGTATTATGGCAAACTACAATGCCAAGCGTGCTCATCGAAACAGGATTTTTATCAAACAGCGAAGAAGAAAAGTTTCTGAGTTCTTCAAAAGGACAAGACTACTTAGCTTCAGCTATATACCGGGCCTTCAGGGATTATAAGAATATGATTGAGAACAGGTCCATGTTTATTGTTAAAAACGCCGATACACCTCCGCTCAATCCCGACAGCCTTCCAAAAGAAAAGGATTCGGCGACTGTTACAATTGCAAAAAATGAAAAGCCAGAACCGGTGCCTCTGGATACGACCTCTGAAATTCCGGGATACTTTATGATTCAAATAAGTTCCTCCCTGAAACCAATACCGCTAAACTCAAAAATTTTTAAGGGATACAAAAATGTAAAGGAATTTAAAGTGGCAGAGCGTTATAAGTATACTGTGGGTCAAAAAACCAGTTTTAAAGAAACACTTGAATACTTGAGCGATATAAGAAAATCATTCCCTGACGCTTTTATTGTAGGTTGTATCGATGGGAAAATTGTACCTGCAAAAGATTTAATGAATCAAATAAAAGCGTTAAATTAGCAACTTCATTTTTTGTTATGAAAATCCGAAAAGAAGCAAAGATAGGTCTTATTGTAACTCTTGTAATCGCTGCCGCTATTTGGGGATTTAACTTTTTAAAAGGAAAAAATATTTTCACCGTAAGCAGACAATATTATTCCGTATTCAGCAATATTGGCGGTCTTCAGAAATCAAGCGTTGTTAGCGCCAATGGATATACTATTGGTCAGGTTTCCGATATTCAGTTTGCTCACGGACAAATTTCAAAAATTATTGTAGAAATCTCAATCGATCGCGAGTTCACCATTCCGGAGAACTCTGTGGTTGAAATTTACAGTACCGATTTTATGGGATCGAAAGCTGTGAATATGATTTTAGGAAACTCACAGGTACCAGCTAAAGAAAACGACACCCTTCAGGGGAAGTTTGACGGCGACCTCAGTGTTCTGGTTACCAAAAAATTACTGCCTATTAAAGAAAAAGGTGAACGACTAATAGAATCGATCGATTCGGTAATGGCTATCATCAAAAACACCTTTACGCCCGAAACTCAGGACAACATCAAAAGAGGCGTGGCATCTCTCGAAGAAATAATTGTAACACAGCGTCAGCGGGTTGCTTTAATCATGGCTAACCTGGAAGACATAACCAAAAACCTGCAAAAGAGCAACAGTCAAATTACGAATACGTTAGGTAATTTATCCAGTTTTTCCGACTCACTTTCTCAATCAAATATAAAATCGGCTATCAATAATGCCAATAATGTGCTGTACGAATCGAATGTTTTGATACAAAAAATAAATCAAAGCCAGGGTTCTGTGGGGAAGCTTGTAAACGAGGACTCGATTTACTATTCGCTTGAGAAAACGATTAAGGATCTTGATTATTTACTTGTTGATTTAAAGGCTAATCCGAAGAAATATGTACATTTTTCGGTGTTCGGCTCGGGAAAAAAGGAAGCAAAACAATAAAAATCAGCAATTTTTAAATAACAGCTTTAGTTATTAACACTTCCAAAATCAAGTTTAATAGCTAAAAGTAATTAACATTTTTTTAACACCTATTAAACATGGAGTTAACAAAATGTTCATTTATTGTTAATTTTAATATATTGATAATAAACAACTTAACAAAAATGCAAACATGTAAAAAAATAATAAGCTGATAATAAAAAGGATAAACCAGAATCGAGAAATACAATATTGACAACCTTTTTTTTTACGCTTTTTTTTCACAAAATTGCTTCAACATATTTTTGAGCAAAGCAAAATTGTAAGTTACTAACACATAAAAAAATATTAATAATGCATCAGTCAGTTTGGAATAATTGCTTAAAAATTATTAAAGATAATGTTCCTTCTGTAAGTTTTAAGACATGGTTTGAACCTATTGTTCCTTTGAAACTCGAACAAAATGTTCTTACCATCCAGGTGCCAAGTCCGTTCTTCTACGAATATCTTGAAGAGCAGTATATTGATATCCTCCGTAAAACTTTAAGGAAAGAACTGGGAAATGAAGCAAAACTGGAATACAGCGTTGTGATGGAAAATAGCAATTACGCCACAGCTAAGCCTTATACAGTTAAATTCCCCGGTAAAGGCAATTCTGAACTGAAAAACAAACCGGTTTCGATGCCGATTGATCTTGACGATCAGCCCATCAAAAACCCCTTTGTTATTCCCGGAATTAAGAAATTAAACATCGACCCTCAATTAAATCCCGACAATTCATTTGTCAACTTTATTGAAGGAGAATGCAACAGACTGGCCCGCTCGGCAGGGTATGCTGTTAGCCACAATCCCGGAGGAACAGCCTTCAATCCATTGTTTATATATGGAGAATCGGGATTGGGTAAAACCCATCTTGCCCAGGCCATCGGAATTCAGGTAAAAGAAAGATTCCCGGACAAAGTTGTGTTATATGTGAATGCCAATAAATTCCAGACACAATTTGTTGATGCTATCCGCAATAATACCAAAAACGACTTCCTCCATTTTTATCAGATGATTGATGTTCTGATAATTGACGATGTTCATGAATTTGCAGGAAAAGAAAAAACACAGGATATCTTCTTCCATATATTCAATCACCTGCATCAATCGGGAAAACAGCTGGTGCTGACATCGGACAAACCTCCCGTTGAATTACAGGGACTTGAACAACGCTTACTTTCCCGTTTTAAATGGGGACTATCAGCCGACCTTCAGCCGCCTGATTTCGAGACAAGGGTAGCGATTCTCAAACATAAAGCATACCTCGACGGAATTCATATTCCTTTCGAAGTAATGGAATATGTTGCCACCCATATTTCGACCAATGTACGTGAACTCGAAGGCGCTATGATTTCTCTCCTGGCTCAGTCAACGCTGAACAAGAAAGAAATTACCCTCGACCTGGCCATGGAAATGATTGACAAGCTCATCAAGAACACCAAAAGGGAAATTTCAATCGATTACATCCAGAAGGTTGTTTGCAGCTTCTTCAATGTTCAGGTGGAAATGCTGCTTTCGAATACACGTAAGCGTGAAATTGTGCAGGCACGACAAATTGCCATGTTCTTCTCCAAAAACCTCACAAAGGCTTCTCTGGCAACAATTGGAGCACAAATTGGAGGAAAAGACCATGCCACCGTGCTCCATGCATGTAAAACCGTGAATAACCTGATCGAAACCGATAAACAGTTTAAAAATCAGGTCGAAGAAATAGAAAAGAAATTAAAAATTTAACAAAATATTTTAAAACAGGTTTCTAAATCAGAAACCTGTTTTTTTTTGTAGTAATCTTGCATTATGCATAAGTTAATTACTGACACTTATCTTACAATCGAAAATCCTTCGAAAGGTCTTTTCAAGGATAAGGGCAGTAAATTTCTTTCATTTGCCTATCCGGTAAGTTCAGAACAGGAAATCAAAGAACACCTCGACGCTGTTAAGAAAGAATATTTTGATGCCCGGCATCATTGTTATGCTTACAGGCTTGGTGCCGACCTCAAAACTTTCCGCACGTTCGACGACGGAGAGCCATCCAGTACAGCGGGTAAACCTATACTGGGCCAGATCTCCTCGCACAACCTCACCAATATACTTATCATTGTTGTGCGCTACTTTGGCGGAACACTTCTTGGCGTGGGAGGATTAATTCAAGCCTATAAAAATGCCAGTGCCGATGCTATTGCAAATGCCACTGTTGTTGAAAGGGAAGTAATGGATGAAATAAGTATCACCTTTGATTACCCGTTACAAAATCAGGTTAACCGCATTTTAAAAGATCACGGCGTAAAAGTGCTTAAATCTGAATTTGGCTTTAACTGCAAACTCGAAATCAGCTGCCGTCTGAGTTCCACACCGTCACTTTTACAAAAGCTGAAAGAGTTGCTGCATGTAGAAATTATTCTTAACGATAAATTACAGAACCAAAATATATAGCTATGATAAACAAAAGCCTTGTGTCCATTACCGATTACAGCAAGGACGACTATCTTAAGATCCTTCAGGTTGCTGCGGAATTCGAAAAGAATCCCAACCAGAAACTTTTGGAAGGCAAGGTAGTAGCCACATTGTTTTTCGAACCATCTACACGTACCCGTTTAAGTTTCGAAACTGCCATAAACCGGCTGGGAGGACGGGTGATTGGGTTTACCGATGCCAACTCTTCAAGCGTTACCAAGGGCGAAACATTGAAGGATACCATTAAAATGGTAACCAATTACGCCGATTTAATAGTAATGCGTCATCCAATTGAAGGGGCTGCACGATATGCAAGCGAAGTCGCCTCAGTTCCTGTAATTAATGCAGGCGACGGAGCCAACCAGCATCCCACACAAACCCTGCTCGACCTGTACTCGATTAAAAAAACCCAAAACACACTCGACAATCTCAACATTTTTATGATTGGCGACCTGAAATACGGACGTACTGTCCACTCGTTACTGATGGCGATGTCGTATTTCAATCCAACATTTTTCTTCATATCTCCTGATGAGTTAAAAATGCCGAACGAATACAAATTCTTTCTGCAGCAGCATAACATCAAATACTACGAATACCGCGATTTTATGCCTATTATCTCTGAAGCTGACATAATTTACATGACCCGGGTTCAGAAAGAAAGGTTCTCCGACCCCATTGAATACGAAAAGACCAAGAATGCTTATGTTTTAAATAACAGCATGCTCGAAAATACGCGTTCACATATGAAGATTCTGCACCCGCTTCCACGCGTAAACGAAATTAGCCAGGATGTGGACGAAAACCCAAAAGCTTATTATTTTACCCAGGCTCTTAATGGTGTTTATGTTCGTCAGGCTATCATCACTTCTATTCTTGGTATGAAATAAATTCTTAAGCTATGAAAGACAAACAACTTATTGTTAACGCTATAAAAAATGGTACCGTTATCGACCATATTCCTGCAAAAAGCCTGTTCAAGGTTATAAGTATACTTGGTTTGCAGGAAATTAACAACCAGATAACTTTTGGAACCGGTCTCGAAAGTAAAAAACTGGGAAGCAAAGCGATCATCAAAATTGCCGACCGGTATTTTCTCGACGAAGAAATCAATAAAATTGCTCTGGTCGCTCCTCAGGCAAAGCTCAACATTATAAGAGATTACGAAGTAATAGAAAAACGGGTGGTTGAAGTTCCCGATCACATCCAGGGAATTGTAAAATGCGTTAATCCCAAATGTATTACCAATAACGAAGAGGTAAAAACCAAGTTTAACGTAGTTTCGAAAAACGAGGTAGCCTTAAAATGTCATTATTGTGAGAAAATAACCGATCAGGACAGGATTGTTATCATTTAACCGGAATTGCTGTTCGTCAGTAGTAAGAAAAAAGCCGGAACTTATAAGTGAAGTTCCGGCTTTTTTTATCTCAGTCTGTCGAGCGATTTTATCAATTGCTCATCCTTATTGATGGAACGGTAAGCCAGAAACAACAATATGGCGGCAATTAAGGGGAAAATAAAACCAATTTTATAAACAGGATCGCTTAAAAGCGTGCTTTTAAAAGTATTAAGCACTAAAAACATGGCTCCATTCAGCACAAGTGCAGCAAACAGAGCAACAACAGTGATTTTCATCTGAAGCTTGCGGTTTTTAAAAAGAAAAATGGCGACAAAAATCAAAATCAACTCTAAGGCACCAATACCTGTAAGCCAATATGGCTGTTGAATTTGATCACCAATATTTGCTGATGAAATCCCCATTAAAGTTAAATTGTAGATATTACCGGAGACAAATCCGGCGAAAGGAATAAAAAATAAAAGCCCTGTCAGAAGGCAGGCAAGAAAGAGAAACACGGTCTGAATGCGCTGAATCATAATTCATCAAATTTTAATTTTGCAAAAGTAATGTTTTTAACAGCTTATTGGCAATCTTTTTGTTTGTGTTGACAAAAACACAAACAAATGGTGAGTAAGCTTTGTTAATAAACAACTGAAACAGCATATTTTTCACCAAAAAACTTTATATTTAATAGAAGAAAAGGTTTAGCTAAATGACAGATAAAGAAATTAATGCTTTAATAACATTACTGGACGATCCGGACAAAGACATTTATCAGGCTATTTCTCAAACACTCATGGATAAAGGAATAGCAATTGTTCCCGATCTGGAAAAGGCGTGGGAAAATTCGGCGGTGAGCGCAGTCCAGGACAGGATAGAGTACATCATTCAAAAAATACAGCTTAACCATGTTCATTCAAGCCTGGTAGTATGGCTAAACAACGGAGCTACTGACCTGCTTGAAGGCGCTTATATCATTGCCAAATATCAGTATCCTGATTTAGGTTTCTTCGAAGTTGTGAACATCATCGATAAAATAAAACACGATGTATGGCTTGAAATTAACGATAATCTCACTGCTCTTGAAAAAGTACGTGTAATAAATCACATCCTTTTTGACATCCATAAATTTGCGGCGAATAACTCCAATTACTATTCTCCGCAGAATTCTTACATCAACCAGGTATTGCTTTCGAAAAAAGGAAACCCCATCAGTCTTTCTATAGTTTATGCTGTTGTTGCGCAAAAACTAGGTTTGCCCGTTTACGGGGTTAATCTTCCCAAGAACTTTATACTTGCCTATAAAGACGAGTATCATGATTTATTCCCTTCAGGAGAAGAGGTACTCTTCTATATTAATCCTTTCAACAAAGGAGCTGTTTTAGGAAGGAAAGAAATTGACATTTTTCTGAAACAGCAGAATATTGCTCCAGAGCCTTTATTCTACAAACCTTGCAGTAATGTTGACATCATTCAGCGGATGATCATGAATCTTATTTATTCCTACGAAAAACTGGGGTACGAAAGCAAAGTAAAAGATCTTCAATCCCTGATGAAACTCACAAGGCTAAGTGGCACCCGGTGATCAGGGTGCACCCTTCTTTAAACCTGACTTTCAAATATATTCCGCTATAAACTAAAGCATTAATTGATGTAAGAACTTGTTTTTTATTTTTAATTCATTAAATTTAAAAGATAAACCATTAATATTGCTGATGCGCAGCATTCTCCGTTGCATATTTTGCTTTGTTTCAACCGTTTCCCTGCAGGGCCAGGAATTAAATTTAATTCCCGATTCTAAATCCATAAACCTGAAGTATTTCAATACCGATAATGGCATTTCTCACAATAATGCTGCTGCATTTGTTCAGAACAACCAAGGCTTTATATGGATTGGAACTCTTAATGGGCTAAACCGTTTTGATGGCCAGAATTTCAGGACCTACTTTCCGGAGCAGAAAGATTCTTCGAGCCTTAGCAACAATGTTATACGCCATTTAAACATAACCCGCGACGGAGAAATAGGCATTTCCACTTCGGTTGGATTCAACATACTCAACTATAAAACCGATAAATTCAGCCGTTACCTCAAAACCCACAATAATAAGAACGGATTAACGGAGAATTCCTGTTATGCTGCTGTGGAAGACCATATAGGCAATATATGGATCGGTACCTGGGGGAACAAACTACATTGCCTTAACAGACGAAGCAATACGATCAAATGTTACCAGTTAAACGTTAAGACTCCCTCCGAAACCATCCAGTATCTTTTTGCGGACGAAAATGATAACATTTGGGTTGGAACCCGCGGAGGCCTTTTTATTTTCCGTCAAAAGACCGGTAAATTCAGCCAGTTCCTGAAGGATAAAACAAAATATCTCCAAAATGACACCATCTTTAAAATACTACAGGACAAAGAAAAAAGAATCTGGATAGCCAGCTCTCAGGGTCTTTATCAATTCAATGTCACAGACAGCTCTGTTTCCCGAATCACGATTAAAGATACAAAAGGAGGCGAGCCTCTTACCGGGAAAAAGATTTTTACCATAATTGAAGACAAAACAGGACTTTTTTGGATAGGAACCAATTATGGTCTGGTGATTGCCGACTCTCAGATGAAAAACGGGAAACTGATTCTACCCAATGAAAGAAACAGAAACAGCTTAAAAAACCCTACCATCCGGACCATTTTTGTTGATAAGGATAATAACATATGGCTCGGGGCCGAAGATGGAATTTATGTCTACAACCGCTACATCAATCAGTTTCGCTATTCTGATATTATACCTGATAAAATCAAGTTCGAAGCCAGTTATTCCCACACAAGAATTTACGAAGGTAAAAAGGGTGAGGTGTGGGTAGCCCTTGATGAAAGATACGAAAAGCTCGACCCGGTTACGGGGGATTATAAACTCGTAAATGACGAAACTATAAAAAGCAACTTTCCTGTTGAAATAGCCGCAGGCAATGAAACCACAGGATATTTTCTGCCCGCGCTGAATTTCAGGGGTCTTTACTACTACAATCCCCGTACACGAAAAACACGCCTGTTTCAACATTCAACGGGCGATAGCACCTCATTAGCCGGTAATTATATAATCAAGGTTTTTAAGGATAGCCACAGCCAAATTTGGGCGCTTACGAATGCAAACGGGCTGAGCCGTTACAATGCCGAAACCGGATCCTTTATAAATTATTATCATAATTCTAATGATAGTTCCACCCTGTCCAACAACTGGCTTTTTGATATTCAGGAAGATAACATGCAAAATGTCTGGGTAGCAACGTGGTCGGGTTTAAGTAAGTTTAACGGTAAAAAGAATTGTTTCGAAAGATACCTCTGGTACGAGAATGTTCTGGTGTTTAACATTACAAAAGCCAGCGATGGAAATTTCTGGCTCGGCACCTCCAATGGTCTTATTAAATTTGATCCAATCATAGGCAGGACAATAAAAGTTTACACTACCGCTCACGGACTTCCTGAAAACATTGTGCATGGAGTATTAATTGATAGCCAAAAAAACCTGTGGGTTAGCTCCACCAAAGGGCTTACAAAATTTAATCCTGTTACCGAAAAAGGATACCATTTCGACGCCACCGACGGATTGCAGGATAAAGAATTTCTAAGAAATGCAGCTCTTAAAACCTCCGACGGAACCATGTTTTTCGGAGGGATTCATGGAATCAACTATTTTAAACCCGAAAGCATCATTCCCGATCCGAACTTACCCTCAGTTGCCATTACCGATTTTAAAATACTGAATAATTCAGTTAAGAATCTAAAAGATTTAAATACACCCGGCGAGATTAATTCAGTAACCGAAATAACCCTTTCGCATAAGGACTATTTGATCGGAATAGATTATGTAGCCCTGAACTATATTAATGCACACAAATGCCTTTATCGGTATAAGTTGGAGGATTTCGATGAGGATTGGAACGAAGTTGGCAATAAACTTACTGCCACTTATACCAACTTACCGGCTGGCACTTACCTGTTTAAGGTTTTAGCTGCCAATAATTTCGGACAATGGAACACGGCGCCTAAAGTTTTAAAAATCACCATCACCCCTCCATTCTGGCTGACCTGGTGGTTCATGACTTTGGTTATTCTCGTGATAATTTCGGGATTGTATTTTGGAATAAGAATTAAATTTTATCTTCTCACGCGCAGGAAAAATGAACTTGAGAACCTCGTGAGGGAGAGAACTGTTGAATTAAAGTTAAGTAATGAACAAATCACCCATCAGACAACCGAACTAAAGATATTTGCCGATAATCTTAAAAATGCAAATGAATTGCTGATTGAAAAACAGAAAATAGTTGAAGACCAAAAAAATGAGCTTGTCAACAACAATGAAAAACTCTTATTGCTGAATTCAACTAAAGACAAGTTCTTCAGCATTATTGCGCACGATTTAAGAAATCCCTTCAATGCAGTCCAGGGTTTTTCCGAGCTTCTTCTCAAAAACTACAGAAGACTGGCTGAAGAAAAAATACAGCGCTACCTGCATTTAATTCATTCGTCGTCCAAAAATGGAAATTACCTGCTCGAAAACCTTTTGCAGTGGTCAAGGTCGCAGACAGATCATATTAGTTTTACCCCGGTTAACATAAATATTTACAATTTATTCCAGGAAACTGTCCATTACTTTGAAAGCGATATTTCAGGCAAAAAAATCACGGTCGAATTCAATCCGGAGCCAGAAACAACTGTTTTGGCTGACGAAAACATGATCAGGACCATTTTAAGAAATCTTATCTCCAATGCCATCAAATTCACTGCTGAAGAAGGAACAATCAGACTATCCGCTCTCAGATCCGGATCGTATATGCAAATCAGTGTTGAAGATTCGGGCATAGGTATTTCGGATGAAAATCAAAAGCTTCTTTTCAGAGTCGACACCAATATAAGCACCAAAGGCACAAATTCGGAAACAGGAACAGGCCTGGGGTTAATACTTTGCCGTGAATTCGTTCAAAAGCACCAGGGAGAAATATGGGTGGAGAGTGTGCCCGGAAAAGGTTCAAAGTTTATTTTCACAATACCGCACTATTGAATGCAGCGGGACCGACCTAAATAACTTTTAACCTAACCAAAGTGACTTTCTTCCGGCATAAATGACCTTCTTCCGCCCTAAATGGGACTTTCAGCCTTTGAACAGAAAGTTGGGAGTTAATCTTAGAGGTCACCGCTATGCGGCTTGTATATAATTCAAATCACAATTTTTCTATAACTCCCGTTCTGTCGTTGTACTACTATAGACTATATAGCGGAAATGAAAATCCGTTCTTCTTTTGAAAACCTTATTTCTAGCTATTTTGCAACCTTAGTACAAAAGATATAAAAGGGATTTTAACCTTATTACCTTATTTTTATTGTGTTACAGAAATTCTTAGGTGGCACTCACGTTAAAGTAAGATTACACCGAAGGATGAGTGTAGGAAATGTGAAAGGTGTGTGCAGGAAATACGTAGGAAATGCGTAAGAAACTATCATTAGATCCTTAGTTGCCGGGTAGAAGTGGATCAGTCGGAATGTCCGGGGAGATATAGGTCACCGTGATGCGGCTAAAAAGGATTTGTAATCGAATATCTACAAATAAGCTCGCTGCCTGGTGCTTAGTAGCCGCATAGCGGTGATCTCTTTGTAGCAAAATTTGCAGGATTTTGAATCTTCAAGCCGCATAGCGGTGGACTATTGCTTCAATACTCAATTTTTCGGTCAGGTAAGGAATGCAATGTAATGTATATGCAAAAATCAATAGCTCTGAGTTCCTGGAGACCGAGGATCAGTCGGAAAAGTTGGGGGAGAATAAATAAAGTATTTTCTTTGCACTCCTATGGAACATCAAAGAGAAGAATCGAATCTATTAAATGCTTTTTTGCCTAAAGGCATTCTTGAATATTTTACAA
>JAJYAG010000264.1 GCA_021779665.1 Bacteroidota bacterium
ACAGGGTTTTGAAAATGAAGAAAAACGCGATCATTCAGTCGAAGGCTGGAAGTCGGTTCTCGAAAACATGAAAGAGGTGCTTTATTCGCGCACTGTGGCGTAAATACGAGTCGACAGTTCACCGACACCGGTCCACAGAATGCAATAACTTGTATTCGCTGTCGTCTGATGTAGCTCTGTTGCACATTATTGTTGGCACTAAAAGATATGCACAATTGCGGCGATATTAAAATTAATGCTCTTTTTAGGACATTTTCACGCCGCCTGAAATTAATTCTTGGTAGAACCCGGGGCGCCGCTTCACTTTGCCCCGGGCTGAATTATCCAAGGCTTTCAGCCTTAAAAAACATAAAATCAAATCTACATATTTGTGCAACATAGCCACTGATGTCTGTGGACTGTCGACTTTTAGGATTTCTCTCAATTATTTTTCATATTCCATTTCCACTTCAAATATATTTTATACTTTTACAGACCAAATGGTCGGTTTATGAATGCGACAAAAGAATTTATCATAGTTGAGTCCTCCAAGCTTTTTCTCCGTAAGAACTTCAAGGAAGTGACCATGCAGGAAATTGTCCAAAAGACCGGACTTTCAAAAGGAGCTTTTTACCATCATTTTAAAAGCAAGGAGGAACTCTTTACCGAAGTTTTGAATTACTTCTTCACTCATGTGTTTGTGCATAACTACGAGGCTTATTCCACCGAATCCTTTTATGCCTTTTATCACGACTATGCCAATGCTGTTCAGAATATTGGCAAACGCTACCTCGAAAACATGAAAGATGAGGAAAATTCTTTTTTTAACATGAATTACTTCACTTTGATTTTTGATGCGCTCAGAATTTTTCCCGATTTCAGGCAAACAGTGGTAACCGGCTTTAAGGCTGAAATTGAAATATGGAAATCGGTTATAGGCAAAGCCAGGGCAAATGGAGAAATACAATCCTCCATGACTGATGAAGAAATCGCCATGACATTCATTTCCTTAAGTGATGGAATCGCAATGCACATGATTGTAAGAGGCATCAGAATCAACGAAGTGAGAGACATTTTTCTCAATTTATGGGATAAGCTTTACGAACAGATAAAGGTTTAAAAAATTTAAAGCATTACAGACCGAACAGTCGGTTTAAAATTAATTTTATGAATGAAATAATTGTCACCGAAAAATTAACCAAACATTACAAAGATGTGACTGCCATATCGGACATATCTCTGAATGTACGAAAAGGAGAAATCTATGGGTTTCTTGGTCTAAACGGGGCCGGCAAAACAACCACCATACGTATTCTGTTGGGAATGATAAGACCAGACTCCGGAAATGCATACATAAACGGCCAGAGAGTAGAGAAAGACAACATAGGAATGTGGACACAGACAGGGTATCTGGTTGAAGTGCCTTACTCCTACCCTAATCTCACAGTACGCGAAAATCTTGAAATTATAAGACAGATGCGCTCACTCCATAAAAACAGCATCGATAATATAATTGAAAAACTTAAACTTCAACCTTACGCAAACCGGATTGCAAAAAACCTTTCTCTGGGGAATGCTCAAAGGTTAGGATTAGCCAAAGCGCTGATTCACAAACCTGACATCCTGATACTCGATGAGCCGACAAACGGATTGGATCCTGCAGGTATTTTCGAAATAAGGGAACTTCTGATGGATATGGCCGCAAACCATGGGGTAACGGTTTTCATCTCAAGTCACATTCTTGGGGAAATTGCCCGACTAGCCACGCGAATTGGGATTATTCACGAGGGAAAATTAATTCAGGAGGTTGACACACAAAAGCTGGAGCAACTCTGCCAGAAGAAATTGCAGGTAAACACTATCAATCCTAAAATTGCCCGGTCGCTTCTGGCGCAAAACGGATTTTTATTTACACCCTCGGAAGATGGTGTGTTGGAGAGCTTAAACCCGGAATTAGTAAGTCATCCTGAAAAAGTTGCTTCGTTGCTGGTAAACGGAGGTTGCCCGCCTACAATGCTGGCTGTTAAGGAAGAAGATCTGGAATCGTATTTTTTGAGAATAATAGGAATAAACGGAGGTGTATTATGAAGAATTTAAAGGCTACGCTCATCTGCGAATTTTTGAAATTGAAAAGGTCAGGCATCTTTTGGATCACAGTAACACTTTTCATCTTTATCCCGATGATGTTTGGGTTAATGCTGTACATTTCGCAAAACCCTGATTTAATGGCGAAATTGGGTCTAATAGGAACTAAAGCAAAGCTTTTTGGTGAAAATGACTGGAATGGATATTTCGGAATTCTTAACCAGTCGATTGCAACCATTGGGCTGATAGGGTTTGGATTCGTTACCTCGTGGATTTTTGGCAGTGAATATACAAACCGCACCATGAAAGATCTGCTTGCCCTTCCCGTTTCGCGCACCAATATTGTTATTGCCAAGTTCATCGTTGCAATTGTATGGTGCCTTTTACTTGTTCTTGTTTTTATTGTTGTTGCAGTGTTTGCTGGCAGAACTGTTGGAATATCCGGCTGGAATACAGAACACATAAGCAGGTTGATCTACCGTTTTTTTGCAATCGCCTTCATGACTATGTTACTTTGCACCCCCGTTGGCTTTTTTGCCAGTTATGGCAGAGGAATAATTGCGCCATTGGGATTTGTGATCGTAACATTAATATTAGCACAATTTATGGGTATATCAGGTTTAGGCCCTTACTTTCCCTGGGCCATACCAGGAGTTTATTCTGTTACGGGAACTGTACCCGGAATGGTTTTAACTACGGCAAGCTATTTCATTCTGATTATAACCTCAATTGCAGGGTTTGCAGGCACTGCTCTATGGTGGCGCCTGGCCGACCATCATTAGTATTGACATTCAAATCCATATGCCTTAACTTTGGTTCTCAAACCCGGTTCAATAAATCAAAATAATCAACAAACAGGCATATATAAAGAATTCGCGCCTTCGGAACCGTGCAGTTGCGAAATTTGCCTCGGCTACTGCAAACGGCCCGTTTGGTGGACTGTGGAACAAGCCCGGCTTGCAATGGAAAAGGGATTAAGTCACAGAATGATGCTCGAGATTTCACCCGAGAAGGACTTTGGAGTTTTATCGCCCGCTTTCAGAGGCAACGAAGGAAACTTTGCATTTCAGATTTTCTCGGGGAATGGTTGCACTTTCTTCAGGAACAATTTATGAGAACTGCACGGAACTGATTTTCAGCCTTTGGAATGTCGATATTGTCATCACAACCGGGTTGGAAAAGGAAAAGAATGCCACCAGGCAATAGAAAACGATTGGAAAATTAATGGAATGCAATTAATAAAATTATGGATTAAATTAATGAAACGATAATAGCGTCAAATCATCCCGTTTTCAATAGCGACTACAATTTCTTCCATCAGAAAATCATCGCCGGCAGGATCGTACTTTGTTTTCAGGTTTAGTCCGAAGATCCGTGCAAAAGTTTGCCAAAACATAGCCGAAAGTCCTCCCCTGAATTCCTTTACCAAATCGTAAGAAACATTTCCGGTTTCTCTGTAAATTAATTTAATAAGCAATTTACCCTGTGTTACTGTAAGCGCTTTAAGTTGTTCCTCAAATTGGTCCCGTATTTCTTGCTCGACCTTTTTGGCATATTGCTTTTTCTGACGTTCGTTGTCCAGTGTTAAAAAATGAGCGTTCATTTCGTCGAGCTTTACTCTTGCCATTTTGGCATAAGGCAAAACTTTCCGGATATTATAAACGAGTTTCCAGTATTGTTTTTCCTCCCAGCTATGTTCAAACTTTTTGGCAGGAACTCCAATGGTAACAGGATTGAGATTCGCAACAATAATTGTATCTCCGTCGATAACCTGTGCAGGAAGATAAATCACATTACTGGAATCAGGTTCCTGGCCGAAGGCAATACCGAACAAAAACAAAAAGACTGTAAATATGAATACTTTCTTGTCCATTCTTGCTTTGTTTTAAAAACAAGATCAATTATTATGCAAGTTAATATTAAACGGTGAGGATTTTCTAAAGTTTGTAACAGGCATTAGATTTTTTTGCCCTGAGTTCAAAAAAAAACCAGGAACCTCTCTCAAAGATTCCTGGCTAAGACATTTGACTAAAATACCTTACAGAAAATAACTTATAAAACTATTTCACAACCCCCTTAATCTCCAACACTTGAGGTTCCGGTGTGGCGTTCATGTAAACCGTCACACTTTTTTGGAACGCTCCAGTAGCAGCAGCATTGTAGGTAGTTTTGATTTTTGCAGTCTGACCTGGCTTAATTGGCTCCTGAGGACGTTCAACATTGGTACAACCACAGGAAGCAATGGCATTATTAATTATAATAGGTACCGAGCCGGTATTCGTAATTTCAAATTCAGCAGTCTTAGGAACATTCTGTTTAATTTCACCAAAATCAACAACAACTGTTTTCCATTTGAATGATGCCTTGCCATCAACTGTCAGCTCAGCTTTATTTGCAGTCTGCCCAAAACTTGCAACAGCAAACAAAAACATCGAAACTAACAGAAGAATATTCCTTTTCATTTTATTATTTATATTTATAAAACTTACTTTTGAACCTGAAAAACTTTTAACAAATGTACGTTCAGGATTGGAAATGCGGTGTTAACGAAACGCTAATGAATGTTAATGAAATGTTAATCCATTGTATTAATTGTTAAATAAACCAGGCAGAGTTATCAGGAGATGAGTAACCGGAACATTAGAATAATTATCATTTTAGGAATTTTGGCTATTGCAAGTGTTTTGGTTTTACAAATATACTTACTGCGAAAAACATGGCGCCTGGAAGAAGAAAAGCTCAACCAACGCCTGCATTCTGCCCTTAAAAGCACTTCCGAAAGGATAATTACATTTAACAACAGTTCCCTCTCTCCTCAGGAAAAGGTTAAGCAACTTGCTCCCGGATATTTTGCTGTTAACATCAACAGTGAGGTCGATAAAAGCGTTCTCGAATATTTCTTAAAACTGTCGTTCAACGAATTCAACATTAAGCTGAATTTCGAATATTATATCTACAATTGCTACTACGACACAATGGAATATGGGAACCGGATTATATATAACCCGGATGAGCGGGATTTCAAACCATTATCAAAATTCATCAAATCGAAAGAATTTGTCTATTATTTTGGAATCTATTTCCCAGGAATTCAATCCTATTTATGGCGGGAATTGTCGGTTGTCATTGTATTTTCGGCAGCAGTAATTCTGATCACCATATTTTTTGGTTACTCCATTCTGATCATCCTGCGACAAAAAAGATTATCCGAGCTTCAGCGGGAATTCATCAACACCATGACCCACGAATTTAAAACTCCCATCTCTACCATCAATATAGCCGCTGACGTTCTTGCTAATAAAGAAATTCTCAAAACGCCCGAAAGACTGATTACATATACAAACCTCATTAAACAGGAAAACACAAGGTTAAACAGTCAGGTTGAACGGGTATTGCAACTTGCCCGTCTTGAGAAGAAGAATTTTGGTTTGAAAAAAGAAGAGCTGGATTTAAATGAACTAACCAAAAGTGTTTGCGAAAGCTTCGAGATGAACGCCGAAAAGCAGAATTTCGAAATACGTTACCATCTCGAGGCTGAAAATGCTTCAATTGTGGCCGACAGGTTACACCTTACGAATATGCTTTTCAACCTGATTGACAATGCCATCAAATACCGTAAGGATGAACTGATAATTACCGTATCAACACTTAATCAGTTGAACAATATTATTTTGCAGATTGAAGACACCGGAATTGGAATAAGCAAGGAATACATCAATAAAGTATTTAACCTGTTTTACAGGGTACCTACAGGTAATTTGCACAACGTGAAAGGGTTTGGCTTAGGTTTGTATTATGTAAAAACCATCTGCCGCAAACACCGTTGGAATATTCAACTTGACAGTGTTCCAGGCATTGGCAGTAAATTTGTTATAACTATTCCTCAAAAACAAACAGGCTCCAAAAAATGAGTAACAAAGCTAAAATATTGT
>JAJYAG010000265.1 GCA_021779665.1 Bacteroidota bacterium
AAACCCGTCGGTTTTTCGTGATTTTCTTTTACATAAACATAAATAACCTGTTTTCCTTGGTTCACCTGGATCATATCCTTATAGTCCTCACTTTTAATACCTTTCCGCAAAGTTGATATTTCCTCCTTCTTTACAGGTTTTTCGGGATTATCGGAGATAAATATCCTCAGCTTATCAATATCCTTTATCATTTCGTTAAACGACTCATCTTTTGTGAGGTTCACCATACGAAGCGTGGTAGGGTAGAAACATAGTTTCCTGAACCCATCCTTGTTTTCAGTCCAGTTGGTAAAAGTTTTGGATTGAGAAAACCCGGCTATTGAAAATAAAGCAAGAAGATGGATTATAATGATTGGTTTTAGGGTATTCATGTAAGTTTATTAAAAACATTAAGACGAACAGATGTGAACAATATTACAAATTACACATCTATTTTCAGTTATAATGGCAAATATTTTTTTGGCTCTTATTCTATTTCCGAATCTTTGGGTTGTTCAGGGTAAACAATCACATAATTCTGATCGGCAAAATGGCGCGATAATATTTTGGGCAGAAGTTCCAGCCGCCGGTTATACGAAATTGTATGAGGCCTTGCTGATACGGCAATTACCAGATCGCTCGTCTGGATTCCGCGCGCTATGGTTGAAATATTCGGATAATATTCAAAAATCATATACCTCACTTCCGAAAATAACTTCTCATTCAGGTTTTTTCTTATGAGTTTTTGAGATTGAGCGTTCACCACCA
The DNA here is from genome assembly GCA_021779665.1 of Bacteroidota bacterium. Classification (GTDB taxonomy): domain Bacteria; phylum Bacteroidota; class Bacteroidia; order Bacteroidales; family JAAUTT01; genus JAAUTT01. The sequence continues at coordinate 748 of JAJYAG010000265.1, forward strand.
GATGTAACCTCGCATTAAGATTTTTTGAAACTGATCTTACGGTGTTCATCATAGGAATGAAGCCCTGTTCCTTTTCGGCATAATTTGGAAGGAAAAGATATACATTTTTTGTACCATCCAATGGCATACTGAATTTGGAAACAATCATCATCTGACGGCAGTTCTCCAGCAGGTTTTCGACAATATTGCCGAAGAAATAGTTAGCAGTATTGCTTTTCCCGCTCCATCCAAGAATTAGCTTTTTTATGTGGAGTTCTTTCATGCTCCGTGATATGCCGGTGGGAATATTGATATCAATACGGGTTGTGGGTTTCAGAGTGACATCGGAATTGGCGAGTTTGCCGGTAATGCTGTTAACCAGGTCTTTGTTAAACTGAAGTGTTCTTTCCACATGTTCGTCGTCCTGCACTATCGACAACGGGTATATTACTGATGAGCGGTTATTGCGCGAAAAAATTGCAAAGTCGATCAGGGAACCAATTGTTTCGGGATTTGAAACTGTAACCAGGATATTATCCTGATTATCTTTATGAGGGTCGGGAGTTTCAGGCTCAGTAAGCGCCACTTTTCTGCCCGAATGCTCGGTAACAAAGGAGCTGATCGAACAGGAAACAAGAATGACAAGAATTGTGGCATTCAGGGCCGTTTCGTCGAGGATTTTCAGGTCGAACCCCACAAGAATAACAGCTATGGTGGCAGCAGCATGCGATACACTCAATCCGAATATTAGATTGCGGTCGTTTTTAGGATATTTATAAATGAATTGTGTTAAATAGGCCGCCAGATATTTACTTGTGAGGGCAACAACAATCATTGCCAATGCAAATATAATTGTCTCAAACCCTGAAAATAGTACTTTGAAGTTGATAAGCATTCCAACCCCAATCAGGAAAAAAGGAATGAATAAGGTATTGCCAATAAAGGTAACCCTGTTCATTAATGCTGAGTGTTGAGGAATTACCCGGTTGAGAGCCAGTCCCGAGAGAAATGCCCCTACAATGGGTTCAATACCCGAGGTCATGGCAAGAAGGGCAGAAATAAGCAATACCGATAACACGAAGAGATACTGAGCGCTATCTTCCGTTTGAACATGTTTGAAAAACCAGCGGCTTAATTTGGGAACACCCCAAAGCACAAGAAAAACGAACATGGCCATGAGTAACAGTAAGCGCAACCAGAAAATCCAGTCGAGCCGGCCCTGGAAGGATGCAACAATTATGGTAAGAAGCATCAGCACGGCGGTATCGGTGATGATTGTTCCTCCAATTGTTATCACAACTGATTCCCTGCGGGTTATATTAAGTTTATTTACGACAGGATAAGATAAAAGCGTATGCGTGGAAAACATGCTGGCCAGGAGCAACGCCGAATGAAAAGGTAAATCGAAAAAATTACGGAGAACAAAATACCCCAGAGAGAGGGGGATAGTAAATGTCAGAATTCCGAAAACAATGCTTTTATATTTGCTTCTTTGAAAACTTGTCATGTTAATTTCGAGACCTGCCAGAAACATCAGGTATAGTATGCCTACTGACGAAAGGATTTTCACACCTAAATTATCAGAAATTAAGCCTGTTCCATTGGGTCCGATTATCATCCCCGAAACAATCAGTCCAAAAATGGCAGGTACTTTGAGCTTACGTGAAAAATAAGGAGTAATGAGAATTATTAAAATAATAATAGCGAAGATTACAATGGGGTTTTCTATGGGAGCAATATTCTCCAGAAATTTAGTCACAGTTATTCTTCGTTTTAGGGTACAAAATATACAGACTAAAATAGCATCTTATAGCAGATAAACAATGGGAAAGATTAAAAAACAGAATAAAAAAAAAGAGCATGAAATAAGTTTCATGCTCTTTTGTAAACCGGGGTTTATTTTTTAGGAGGTGTTTTATTATCTTTTACAACATCAGTGCCTTTCTCCAGGGGTTCTTTTCCATAAACGATGGCCTCCAGTTCATATCCCGGATTCTCATCATATCCGCCATAATTCTCAGTTTTTGTAATCAATATCATACTACCCTGGAGGTTAGCGGCTTTTTTCTGTAATTTAATGATGGCGCTTTGCATTGCTGCTTTCTTGCTTTTACTGCTGGGAGCCGACTTTGCGGTTATTTTGCCCCTGTCGTAAAGCCCCTGGACATCGTTTTTCTCTTTTGTCACCAATATAGACTCCCACTGGCCTTCGTCAACCATGATAAGCACAGGCTTATTAATCTGCTCTTTCATACCATTCTTAAAGATGATCATTTCGACCTCTTTTCTTTCAATGGCTTGTGATTGTTTTTTTTCAAGATCGGTATAAAGAATTGACGATGATGAAATGTTTGTTACTTTACAAGGAATCTTTTTCCCTCCTAACCGCACAATAGTATCAACCGGTAATGCTTTTGCTGGTTGACCTGATTGCGAACTTTGCGTTGTTTTTGCTGTTTGAGCTGATACAATTCCGCAAAGAATAATTGCCATCCAAACTCCTGCTATTCTTTTCATTTTCAACTGTTTTGTTTGTTATTAAGGCACGTTAAAATTAAAACTTAAATTTATCTGCAACAACAGTACCATAAAGAATTTTGAAACTACTATATCTTGCGTAAAATTCAAAATAATTGTAAAATTACATTTTAAGAACTTAAAAATTAGCAGCAGAGTATCTGTTTTAAATTAATTTTCAATTAACTCGAAATTTTAAAGTTCAGATCTTAGTATGTATCATCGCTCTAAGGACAAAATACTTTCAAAAATTGGTTATTACAACGACCAGAAGGGAATCATGAACCGTTATCTGCGGGAGATTCAGAACTGGAATGCTCATATTGGTAAAACCAAAAAAGCGATACTGGAAGGAATGTCGGGTAAATTGCGGGGAAAGGTGATTGTACTGGGGAGCGGATGGTTGCTAGATGTTCCCTACGAAGAACTCTCGAAGGAATTCCGGGAAGTCTGGCTGGCTGATGTTTATCACCCGCCACAGGTTATGAAGAAGGCTGCGCAGTTTTCAAATATTAAATTTATTCAGGTTGAATTAACCGGGTTTGCCGAACAAGTCTATAATGCAGCCAAAGTATATCGTAAAACTAAATTCAGGACACCGGTTGAAGAATTCAAGCCTGTTATTCCTATCGACCTTTCGCAATACGATTATGTGATCTCGTGCAATATTCTGGATCAGCTTGATATTATTCTGACTGATTTTTTAAGGGAGAACAACGTTTATACCGATCCGGAGCTGGAGGGGATCACCCGGAAGATTCAAAAGGCTCATCTGGATGCGCTTCCGCGAAATAAATCGTTATTAATTTGCGATGTGGAAGAGTGGGTTATGGATGCAGAAGAAAAGGTGAGTAAAAAAAAGCCTTTAATTTATGATTCTCTTCCGGGAACTGAGTCCATGATTACCTGGATTTGGAAATTCGACACCCAAATGACCTACTATCCTTCGCATATAACCTATTTTAAAGTTGCTGCGGTTTATTTCTGACAGGCCGGGTTCAATGCAATATGGTAGTCTGCTGACACACTTCTCCAATTCATCCGTCATTTTCGCCGGTTCGCCGAATTTTTATACAGTTCGCTTCAGCATCTGTATAATTTTGCACCTGTAATTTTTCAGGTACATTATATTACCCTTAGCAAGAAAAAAGTTCTCATGAAGCAACCCTTTGTTTTTTTTCTTGTCAGTTAAAGTATCGAAATTTTACCAACAAGTATGTTGTAATAGTTAGTAATGTTAATTAAGAAATTGAAATGAAAATCTTTTTAAGAATTGTTATTCTGCTTTGGATAAGTACCTTTTATGCGACCGACATGAAAGCAGGAGATGAGAACACCCCCTTGAAATATACTATCAGCGGTTATATTAAGGATGCCGAGAACGGGGAGACCCTTATTGGAGCCACAGTGTTTGTGCGGGAATTGCGGGTAGGCGCAGCCGCAAATATTTACGGTTTCTATTCCTTAAGCCTTGCCCCCGGCAAATACACCCTCGAATACTCCTTTATGGGTTATACCAGGCAAATCCGGCAGTTGGATCTGAACCAGAATGTTGTAATTTCGATGGAGCTATCACCCGAAGTAAAAGTAATGCAGGAAGTTACGGTTACAGCTGAACGCCCCGACAAAAACATTAAACAGGCCGAAATGAGTACCGCCCGTCTGGACATGAAGACCATCCGTCAGATTCCGGCATTAATGGGAGAGGTTGACGTTATTAAAGCCATCCAGATGCTACCCGGGGTTCAGGCTACAAGCGAAGGTACATCCGGATTCAGTGTTCGTGGTGGAGGTCTGGATCAAAACCTGATCGTACTGGATGAAGCAACTGTTTACAATGCCTCGCACCTTATGGGGTTCTTCTCGGTTTTTAACAACGATGCTGTTCGCGATGTAAAGCTCTACAAAGGAGATATGCCGGCCAATTATGGCGGACGTCTTTCGTCGGTGCTCGATGTTCGCATGAAAGAAGGAAACAATAAACAATTTAAAGGTACGGGAGGAGTTGGACTTATCTCCAGTCGTTTAACCCTCGAAGGACCAATTGTAAACGAAAAGACATCCTTCCTTGTTTCGGGTCGGAGAACCTATGCCGACTTGTTTTTCCCTCTTTTCTCCGACGAAGATCTGAAAAAATCGATCATGTATTTCTACGATCTGAATCTGAAAATGAATCATCAGTTTAACAATAATAACCGGCTATATCTTTCAGCATATCTGGGAAGAGATATTTTTGGTCAGAAAGGACGGTCCAAAGCTGGCTTTGGTAATAAAACTGCCACTCTTCGGTGGAATCATCAGTTCTCTCAAAAGTTATTCTCGAATTTAACCGCTATAGCTTCTAATTACGATTATTCTTTAAGTACTGAACAAGGGGGAGGTAAATATGTGTGGAAATCAAACCTGCTGGATTATACCGTAAAAACTGATTTCAATTTTTATCCCAATCCGAATAATGAAATCAAATTTGGAATTTCTGCAACCCTGCATGAACTTGATCCTATCGACGCATGGATTTACACCAAGGAATCAGACACAACCATGCGATTTCCAAGTATGAAAAACTATGAGCTCGAATATGCTGCATATATATCGAATCAACAGAAAATTGGAGAAAAAATAACCCTGAAGTATGGTCTCAGATATACCTTATTTCAGAATAGAT
>JAJYAG010000100.1 GCA_021779665.1 Bacteroidota bacterium
TCACATTGGGCTTGTAAACATCCTTATAAACCTGGTAAACCCACAGTAAACCGGCGCCTATTAGCAATATAACAATGAAAACCAATGCTGATTTCCATTTACCTGCGCCTTTCTTTTTCGATTTTCCTTTCGCCATATGTTATCTTAAAAAGTTTCAAAGTTACAACACATTCGTTAAAAAGCATTATCTTGGTGCATCCGTTAACGATTTTGAATATGGATATACGCAAAAATATTGCCCTGGTTGGCCACGATAACAGAAAACAGGAACTGGTCGAGTGGGTTGAGTATAACTGGGAAATACTGATCGAACAGAATCTTATTTGCACCGGAACTACAGGAAGGCTTATAGAAGCAGCATTTGATAAAAAACTTAAGGAAAACAGGTCGGAAAAAATTGCCAATATTTTAAAGCTTAAATCGGGACCTTTGGGGGGTGATCAGCAACTTGGCGCCATGATTGCGGAAAATAAGGTTGATATCATTATTTTCTTCTGGGATCCGATGCAGCCTCAACCACACGACGTGGATGTTAAAGCATTGTTGCGTATTGCGGTACTGTACAATGTTGTTACTGCCAGTAACAGGGCTACAGCCGATTTTATTATAACCTCCGATTTGTTTAAGGAGGCATACGATCAGCATGTTTCCGATTTTGCATCGTATACAAACAGAAAACTTTAATAACAGATTAGAACCTGTTGCCAGGATTATTAGTATGCAGTCCGATAATAAACTCAGTCCTATAGGAGTATTCGATTCCGGTTTTGGCGGACTTACGATTCTTAAGTCTTTAACTGAAGAATTGTCGGAGTACGATTACATTTACCTTGGAGATAATGCCCGAACTCCTTACGGAACACGCTCTTTCGAAACAGTATATCAATATACCCTCGAATGTGTGAAGAAGCTTTTTTCGATGGGTTGCCAGTTGGTGATACTTGCTTGCAATACCGCATCGGCCAAAGCATTAAGGAGTATTCAGCAGAAAGATCTTGCTATGATAGATCCCGACAGAAGAGTACTTGGAGTTATCCGTCCCAGTGCGGAAGAAATCGGGAAGCTTACTAAAACCGGCGTTGTGGGGGTGTTAGGTACAAATGGTACAGTTCAGAGTGAATCGTATGTACTCGAAATTAAAAAGTTATTTCCCGATGTTAATGTCTATCAGGAAGCCTGCCCCATGTGGGTTCCTTTGGTCGAAAATAACGAATACTCCGGCGATGGGGCTAACTATTTTGTAAAAAAACATCTCGACAATCTTATTCAAAGGGATAGCAGATTAGACACCATAATCCTGGGATGTACCCACTATCCTCTTTTGATGGATAAAATAATGAAATACACACCTCCGCATATTAATATTATTTCGCAGGGGGAAATTGTTGCCAAAAGTTTAAAAGATTACCTCCATCGTCATCCCGAAATGGAGCAACGATGCTCAAAAAATGGGAGCCGGGTTTATTTTACAACCGAGTCGGCGGAGCACTTTGATCAGCAAGCTTCTGTTTTTTCCGGGGAACCTGTAAAATCAATACATCTGGCACTTTAACCTAAAGGTACATATCTGCATAGGTCGGATAACTGGGCTTGTCGGGCGAAAGTACAGCGAAAATGCTGCATTTTTCCAGCACTTTCAAGCCAAGTTCATTTGTTTCCTGCAAAATAAAAAAATCGCCTTTTTTAACCTTTTTATTGTCAAGTTCGATTTCGCCCGAAAGCATATATCCCGACATTACCATGCGTTCATTTATATGAATTTTATGGTCCATTTCCGATAGTTCAAGCAACTGAATGTTTACATCAGGACTGTCGAGTACTATTGGAGCCGCATCACCGGTTAAGGTACGGATGCTCCTTCCCCTTGTTATATTCACCGGAAAGTTTGATGAACTGCTTTTGCAGAGTGAAGGTTCGGATTTTTTCATCCGCTCAAAATCCGGGTCCAGCCATATTTGGATAACCTCAGAGTTTGAATTTAATTTTTCGAGATGCTTCATTCCTTTTCCCGATTTCAGAACCTGCATATCGCCTTCTTTCAGCTTCGAACGTTTGCCATTCACGTTGTCCAGAATTTCAACTTTCCCTTTCAGAACGTAAATAATAATTTCAAAACCTATATGAGGATACTCCTTGATGATGCTGCCATAGTCGGTTTTTACATGCGACCAGTAAAAAATATTGGAATAAGGCTTTATAGGCCCCTGATCCTGAGGGAATCCAAGCATTTTATACTCCTGAATTGCACCTTCGTTCAGCAACCGGGAAGTTTGCTCGTTTTTGGTTAGTATTGTTACGTTCATATTTCGGCTTTTTTCTAAATTTACAACATTATCATACTTGTGTCAAGTAATTATCACAAAATCCCAAATAATTCGAAATGAAAATAACCGTTTTAACAGAAAATACAGCAGGGCGTAATTGTCTGGCAGAATTTGGACTGAGTTACCTGATTGATGCTGACAAGAAAATATTATTTGATACGGGTAACAGCGATGTTTTTATGCTTAACGCCCAAAGGTTAAAAATTTCGCTGGATGATGTTGATACAGTAGTTCTGAGTCACGGGCATTGGGATCATGGCAATGGCCTGAAGTTCTTTGGAAACAAACCTCTGCTTACCCATCCGCAGTCGTTTCAGAAACGATATAATAAAAAGGATAACAGATACATTGGTTTAGATCAGACCTATGAAGAACTGTCGAGCAATTATAAGGTCATCACCAGCCGTGGACCTTACCCGATCAGCCCGGAAATAACATTCTTGGGGGAAATTCCACGATCAAACGATTTTGAGGCGAATCACACTTATTTTACTTTAGAAGACGGAAAAGATGATTATGTAATTGACGATTCCGGATTGGTGGTTAGCACAGGGAATGGGTTGGTTGTTATAACCGGATGTGCTCATTCGGGAGTTTGCAATATGGTGGAATATGCCTGCAAAATAACCGGGATAGAGAAGGTTCTGGCGGTTTTTGGCGGGTTTCATTTGAAGGCAGATAACGAAGTAACACATAAAACGATAGAATACCTGAAACATAAAGGAGTTGAAAGGGTCTACCCTTCTCACTGTACCTCTTTTCCTGCTTTAGCCGCATTCAATCGGGAATTCAAGTTTTTCCAGGTTCTAACGGGCGATTTCTTCTACTTTTAAGAAATTGAACTGAGTCGTTAATTGTCGACAACCTTCATTATGTAAGTGTATTATTTTTGGCTGTTAACCGTCGTTCGAGGTCTGAAGTCTGTGGGGGCTATGTTACACAAAAATGTAGATTTGATTTTATTTTTTTAAGGCTGAAAGCCTTGGATAATTCAGCCCGGGGCAAAGTGAAGCGACGCCCCGGGTTATATCAAAGAATTATTAGGCGGCGTGAAAATGTCCTAAAAAGAGTATTAATTTTAATATCGCCGCAATGGTGCATACTATTTAGTGCCAACAATAATGTGCAACAGAGCCTCTGTGGACTATGTGAAACTAATTTCGTTTTTTAAAGGCTTTCTGTTTTCAAACTCTTTGATGTTTTCAAGTGTCGTATGTGCAATGTTCGATAAGGCCTCGTAAGTAAAAAATCCCTGGTGCGAAGTGATAATTACATTGTTGAAGGTTAGCAGCCGCGCAAGTACATCATCGGTGAGCACCCTGTTCGATAGATCTTCAAAGAAATATTCACTCTCTTCCTCGTAAACATCCAATCCTGCTGCCCCGACTTTTCCCGTTTTTAAGGCTTCAATAAGTGAGCGCGACTCAATGAGTTTACCTCTGCCGGTATTGATAAGCATTACGCCAGGTTTCATCAGGGAAATGCTTCGTTCGTTGATAATGTACTGTGTTTCGGCGGTTAAAGGACAATTGAGGGAAATAATGTCGGATGTTCCAAAAAGATCGTTAAGACTTACGTATTCTATCTGATGCTGTTCTGCAAAATTCTTGTCAGGGAAAGGGTCGTAAGCCAATACCCGCATTCCGAAACCTCTCAGTATTTGCATCAGAACTTTTCCTATTTTTCCGGAGCCGATAACTCCGGCAGTTTTTCCGTACATGTCAAACCCCATCAGTCCCTGGAGAGAGAAGTTGGCATCGCGGGTACGGAAATATGCCCGGTGTATTTTACGGTTCAGCGTAAGCATTAAAGCAATTGTATGTTCAGCAATGGCATTAGGTGAATAGGCAGGAACGCGGGTAATTTTTATTCTTGAAAAGGCGGCTTTCAGGTCCACATTGTTGAAACCCGAACAACGCAAGGCAATCATGCGGGTTCCTCCTTCATAGAGTTTCTTTATTACTTCCTCCGTTACCAGATCATTTACGAAAATGCACACAACATCGTAACCTTCTGCCATTAATGAGCTCTCGGGCGATAAATGGTTCTTGAAATACTTGATTTCGTAACCAAATTTCTGGTTTACCTGGTCGAATATCTCCTTATCGTATGGTTTGGTGTCGAAAAAAGCGATTTTCATATTTTTGGAAGTTTTACTGCCTGAAAAATATTGTCTTTTAAAATGTAGTGTTCGGAATATCCAGCAGATGAAAGGGCGTTAAATGCATTAATGAATTCACTTGTTATTTCGTGAGGCAGATGAGCATCCGAATTTACCATCACCTTGATTCCCATTTCGTGCATTTCTTTGAAAACCTGTTGTCCGGGATAAAAAGTCTCTTCCCGGTTTTTATAAAGAGCGCGGGTGTTGATTTCAACAATTGATCCTGCTTTCTGTGCAACTTCGAGCGTTTTTAGGAGCTCTTCCCTGAAATAAGGATGGTCTTCGGGGATAAAACTGCCCGGCCGGTATTGCATCTTTAATTTATCGATATGTCCAATAACCGGAGGATTTAGATCGGTGATCATTTTTCGGGTGTATTCAAAAAATTTCCGTGTAACGGTAAGAGCGTCGTTCTGGAAAATCTCTTCAAAGCCTTTTCTGAACTCTTCATTTGGGCCGTCAATGGTCCATCTTCTGCCATCAGGATAATTGTCGATAAAATGAACTGAGGCAATAAAATAATCGAACGGGCCGGATTGAAGAAGGTTTTGAGAATATGACAGAATATCCGGAAAATAATCAAGTTCGAGGCCCAAATAAATCTGAATCTGCGACTTGTATAACTCTTTCAGCTCCTGAATTTCATTGATATATTCCTTTAATCTGCCGGAAGGTAAAGCCCAGTTGCATTCGAAAGGAGCGGGGGCATGTGCCGAGAACCCGAGTGAAGCCAGACCTTTTTCAAGAGCAGCATGCACATACTTCACCGGCGCTTCTCCACCATCGCAAAAATGGGTGTGCATATGAATATTCGAAAGCATCCTTTACTGCTTGTATGTTACCGTAATATTCTGGATTAAGTCGGGGTGAAGACTCTTGGCTACAGGGCAGTTTTTTACCGTATGTTCAATGATTTTCCGTTCTTTCTCAGAATAATTATTGTGAGGGAGTTCGAGGTTAATCTTTATTTCGGAAACACGTCTCGGGTCGCTTGCCATAATTTTTGTAACGCTGGCGTGCGCTCCATCGATGTTGAAGCCATGTGTTCTTGTTGCTATGCCTATGATGGTTAAAAAACAACTAGCCAGAGAAGTTGCAAGTAAATCGGTAGGTGAGAAAAATTCACCCCGTCCCTGGTTATCGGGAGGCGCATCGGTTGTTATTTTATTTCCGGAACGGATGTGAACGGCTTCGGTTCTTAAATCTCCCAGGTATGTTACATGCGATGTTTCCATAAATTGAGTTTCTTATTTAAACAAAACTAATAAGAAAAGTTCAGGAAACATTCAGAAATCGTACTCTAAAGTCAACCTGAACATGGTTGTGAGCTCAGGCTGACTTTTTTTGGTTCTTTATTTAAGATCTATAACAAGCGTGTTGTCGGTAGGAGGTAAATCCATATATAATCCCTTAAGGATGTTTCCTAACTCTTCTGATAGACCGGAAACCATTAGAATGTTGTTGCTGATTTCGGTTGTTACAGTTTCGTCACCAATAAGATGTGCTACCATAGCTTGTGCAAATACAGGTGCAATCTGATTCGCGTATGGTTCAGGTACATAATAGGGAGGGTTCATCAGCATATATTTTGATTGCAGTGTAATCCCATCCATAGTGAAATCTTTTGAATAATTCCGGAAGTGAATTCCGTTTAATCCCGGATAGAATATTCTTTCTATGTTTTTGGTGTTAATATAAAGCTTACTATCCCTAAGTTCAGCTATGCGGTAAGGTGAATTGTAACTCACTGCTGATCCGGTTTCCACATCTGTCAGGGTGTAATTTTCAAACTTTCGTTGAATTGCATCATTGGCATGGAAGTGTCCGGTAAAGATGACCTTCAGGCCTGCTTTCATCAGCGTATCGGCTGCCGAAGCCCGGTTGTCAACCAAAAAATCGGGGAAGATGAACGATTCGCCCATGAAATGCTCAACCAATCCGTGGTGCATCATTCCTATGATAATTTTTCCGTTGGCTTTAGCCTCAGCTATCTGATCTTTTGCCCAGTTCATCGTCTGGTCCTTTATTTTGCCTGCCACAACTGAATAAGTGGGCGTATTGTTGTAATATTCGTTTGCATCGATAGCCAGGATCTGCAACCCTTTTACCGGTTCAGAAACATAGCTGAGTGAGTTGTCGTCATTGCTGATTGCATCGTTGTATCCGAAATTGCTGTATAGGGATTTGAATTGGTCTGCAGTTACCGACTCGACCGGTGTCGCCATATTCCCATCAAATTGTTTTGCATCAGGATTGTTAATATCGTGATTGCCGGGAATAACCACAACTTTAATTCCATTTTCAGTTAAGATCTGAAGATGTTTTACCATAGCCTGATGACTCACAAGTTCGCCATCTTTGGTGAGGTCACCCGAAATGAGCGCCAGGTCAGGTTTTTCAACAAGTAAGCGAAAAATAATTTGTTTCAGAATGGCTTCGCTTTGTTGCAGTAGCTTTGGGTCCTGCATCAAATACATCTGAAAAGCGTACCCGTCCGATTTGAGTAAGGAGGCCTCCATTAGATGCAGGTCAGAAATCACAGCAATTTTGAATTTTTTATCCGTCAGGTTGTTGTCCTGTTTTTTGGACATAACACTTAATTGCTGGTCGTCTTTTGTACATGCAGTAATTGCCAGAATAATTAAGAAAGGCACTAAGAATTTCATTGTTTTCATAGCGATTCCTTTTAAATTAAAAAATGATATGTAAGAAGTAGAGAGAATTTCGGGCTATCGTTTTGCTGAATTTAGCAAGAGGAAATCTTTAATAAAGCTACAACAGTTTTTTCAAAAGCGTATAAAAAAACGGTAGTTTTTCTGCCTGTTTGTTCCTCATTTTTAGTGAATAAGTGTATCATTCTAGTCGAAAATGTTGGTAAATCCAAGCCTTGAAAGAGGACTTTGGAAAATTCAGAAGCCCGAGGAAAATAGGTCACCGCGATGCGGCTAATAAGGATTTTATAGCTGAATATCTACAAATATATTCGCTGCTCAGCAGCCGCTTAGCGGTGATCTCTTTGTAGCAAAATTTTCTTGATTTGAATTCTTTCAAGCCGTGTAGCGGTGGACTATTGGTTCTCCCCCGGTTTCTCCATTGATCCAAGCAGTGCAGGGTATTATGAAATAATAAAGCCTTGTAATCTATTCGATTACAAGGCTCTCTGTGACCCCGGACGGATTCGAACCGTCGACCCATTGATTAAGAGTCAATTGCTCTACCAGCTGAGCTACGGAGTCATTTTTTTCTGGCGTTGCAAAGGTAAAAATTTTCGCTTCACAAAAACAAACGAAAAAAACATTTTTCTAAATTCTTTTTATGAGAGGCTTTTTTGTTATATAGCATCTTTCTTGTTTTTTACCAAAAAATATTTTTTAACTGATAATCAGAGTTGTAAATTGCATACCTGATAAAAATCACTATTATGCAACATAAAATATTTTGATTTATTATTTTAATCCATATATTTGCCCTACTAAAATTTAAAACAGTGATGATTTTTCATTCTCATGTCATTAGCATTATTGTGGTGCTCGTCAGAAAAAAACTGGTGTGAGAATGGTATAATTTATACAAAACAGGCAAAAGCCTTTCTCACATCGACGGGAAAGGCTTTTTTCTTTAAAAGAAATTTGAAACTATAAAAAAGTGACAATGATTTCATTAAGAAGCGCAACAACAACACAGGGCAGGAGAATGGCCGGAGCACGCAGCCTCTGGCGTGCCAACGGAATGAAAGAGGAACAGTTTGGGAAACCTCTTATCGCTATTGTTAATTCCTTTACCCAATTTGTACCCGGTCATGTTCATCTTCATAATATTGGTCAGCATATTAAAAGCATCATCGAAGCTCAGGGCTGCTTCGCTGCCGAATTCAACACCATTGCTGTAGACGATGGTATAGCCATGGGGCACAGCGGTATGTTATATTCACTTCCATCGCGCGACATTATTGCCGACAGTGTTGAATATATGTGCAATGCCCATCAGGTTGATGCGATGGTTTGTATCAGCAACTGTGATAAAATTACCCCGGGAATGTTGATGGCTGCCATGCGGTTGAATATTCCTGCAATTTTTGTATCGGGTGGTCCCATGGAGGCTGGCAATATTAATGGCAAGAAGTACGATTTAATTGATGCCATGGTCATGGGCGCTGACGATAGTGTTGATGAAAAGGAGCTGAGCCTGGTTGAAAAACTGGCATGCCCAACCTGTGGCTCGTGTTCGGGTATGTTTACCGCCAATTCCATGAACTGTCTTAACGAAGCCATTGGTCTCGCTCTTCCCGGAAACGGTACTATTGTTGCTACCCATAAAAACCGCATCAGCCTTTTTGAAAAGGCTGCGAACCGAATCATCGAACTTGCGCAGGAATATTATTTCAAAGGAAACGAAAAAGTTCTTCCCCGTTCAGTTGCATCCAAAGCTGCTTTTATGAATGCAATGACTCTCGACATTGCCATGGGGGGCTCCACAAATACAGTTCTGCACCTCTTGGCAATAGCTCACGAAGCGGGTGTAGATTTCACAATGAGCGATATTGATAAACTTTCGCGCAAAACTCCTGTTTTATGCAAAGTGGCACCCAACTCTCATTACCATATCGAAGATGTTAACCGTGCAGGTGGTATTCTCGGCATTATGGCCGAGCTCAATCGTGCAGGGTTAATCGATTCATCCGTGAATCGTGTTGATGGTTTAACACTTGCTCAGGCTATAGAAAAATATGATATTACGCAAAGTTCAGCTTTAGCCGAAGCTTTTGAAGTATACCAGAGCGCTCCCGGCGGTGGTCGTAACCTTGTGATGGGATCGCAACAGGCAAAATTTAAAGAACTGGATATCGACAGAACTGCTGGCTGTATCCGTAATGAATCAAATAGTTACAGTAAAGATGGAGGGCTCGCTGTTCTTTATGGCAATATTGCCAGGAATGGCTGCATCGTCAAAACCGCCGGGGTGAGCGAGAAAATATTTCATTTCTCGGGACCGGCAAAAGTATTCGAATCGCAGGATGACGCCTGCGACGGCATACTGGGAGGCAAGGTGAAAGCCGGCGATGTTGTTGTTATCCGGTACGAAGGCCCTAAAGGCGGACCGGGAATGCAGGAAATGCTTTATCCCACATCCTATATAAAATCGAAAAAGCTTGGAGAAGCTTGTGCCCTCATTACCGATGGCCGTTTCTCCGGGGGAACTTCAGGTTTATCCATTGGCCACGTTTCTCCTGAAGCTGCTGCCGGTGGAGAGATTGCCCTGGTTCAGGATGGTGATATTATCGAAATTGACATCCCGACGCGGAGTATCAACCTGAAAGTCAGTGATCAGGAACTTCTTCAGCGTAAAGCAAAAGAAGAAGCAAGGGGTAAAGATTCCTATAAGCCGGTAAACCGAGACAGGCAGGTTTCAAAAGCTTTGAAAGCCTATGCAAGTATGGTAAGCTCGTCCGACATGGGAGCTGTACGTTTGATTGATTAACTTAAAAATTGAAAATTATGGAATCAGCCGCAATAAAAAATGAAAAGAAAGCTCATAAACAAGAAAATATGAAAAAAGTAACAGGATCGGAAGCAGTATTGCTTTCATTAATTGAAGAAGGTGTAGAAGTCATGTTTGGCTATCCTGGCGGAAATATCATGCCTATTTATGATGCACTTTACGACTATCAGCAAAAGATTAAGCACATTCTGACCCGTCACGAACAGGGAGCCGCTCATGCAGCCCAGGGTTACGCACGCACTACCGGTAAAGTAGGTGTTTGTATGGCAACATCGGGTCCGGGTGCTACTAACCTTATTACAGGTATTGCCGATGCAATGCTCGATTCAACTCCAATGGTTTGCATAACCGGACAGGTTGGGTCTCCGCTGTTGGGTACTGATGCTTTCCAGGAAACCGACGTAATTGGTATAACTATGCCTGTAACCAAATGGAATTACCAGGTTACAAAAGCTGCTGATATACCCGGTGCCATTGCCAAAGCATTTTACATTGCGAGTACTGGTCGTCCGGGCCCGGTTTTGATCGACATCACAAAAGATGCGCAATTTGCCGAGCTGGAGTTTAAATATAAGAAATGCGACGGAATCCGCTCCTACATTCCGGTTCCACGTCCTGTGAATGAAAAAATTGAAGAAGCGGCTAACCTGATTAATAAAGCTGAACGTCCTTTAGCGCTGATTGGACAAGGTGTTATCCTGGGAGGCGCTGAAAAAGAAGTTGTTGCGTTTCTTGAAAAAGCCGGAATTCCTTTTGCATGGACTTTATTAGGATTGTCTGCCATACCGACTGATCACCCTTTGAATGTTGGTATGCTTGGAATGCACGGAAATTACGGTCCGAACAAGCTCACCAACGAGTGCGATGTTTTAATTGGTATTGGTATGCGTTTCGACGACCGTGTTACCGGAGATGTTAAGCGTTACGCCAAACAGGCCAAGGTAATTCACATGGAAATCGACCCTGCTGAAATTAATAAAAATGTAAAATCGTCAGTTGCCATTTTGGGTGATGTTAAGGAAACCCTTCCGATGTTAACTGAAAAGGTTAAAGCGAACCTTCATCACGACTGGGTTCAGGAATTTAAAAAGTGCGCTGCCACCGAATATGAAAAGGTTATATCAAAGGATTTGCATCCTGAAAAACCGGGTCTTTCGATGGGTGAAGTTATCCGCCGTATTAACGAAAATGCAAAGGGCGAAGCTATTCTGGTTACCGATGTTGGTCAACACCAGATGGTTGCAGCCAGATACACGAAATTTAATAACACCCGTTCTGTCGTTACGTCAGGCGGACTTGGAACCATGGGCTTCGGGCTCCCTGCTGCGATTGGTGCGAAATTAGGGTGCCCCGATAAACAGGTTGTTGCGATCATTGGCGACGGTGGTTTCCAGATGACTATTCAGGAATTGGGAACTATATTCCAAACCGGCGCTGCCGTTAAAATAGTGATTCTGAATAACGACTTCCTTGGCATGGTTCGTCAGTGGCAGCAGTTGTTTTTCGATAAGAGGTATTCGTCGACCGAGCTTATTAATCCCGATTTCTTAACCATAGCCAAAGGTTATTGTATCGATGGGCAGCGTGTTTCGAAACGCGATGATCTCGATGAGGCTGTAAAGAAAATGCTGGATCATAATGGACCTTATTTGCTTGAAGTTAAAGTTGAAAAAGAAGGAAACGTATTTCCGATGGTTCCTGCCGGATGTTCAGTTGCTGAAGTTCGTCTGGAGTAGTATTCACTTAATTTCAGTTAAAAACATCAATCAAACATTAAAAAATTGAAGCAATGGAACAAGAATTCACGATAACAGCGTTTTCGGAAAACAGCATTGGGCTGTTGAACCGGATAACCATTATTTTTACACGTCGTCATATCAATATCGAGAGCCTGACGGTTTCTCAGTCATCCATTAAAGGTGTTCATAAATTCACCATTGTGGTGAGCGCCACACTTGAGAAAATTGAAAAAGTTGTAAAGCAAATCGAAAAGCTGGTGGAAGTTTTAAAAGCTTTTTATCATACAAACGATGAACTTATCCGTCAGGAAATTGCTTTATACAAAGTTCCTACTGAAGCATTACTTAACAGTAATGAAATAGAGAATATTGTGCGCAAAAACGGAGCCCGCATTCTTGAGGTAACTCCCGATTTTACTGTAATTGAAAAGACCGGTTACAAAAACGAAACCCAGGAGCTTTTCGAATTGCTGGAAAAAGTGAGTGGTACACTTCAGTTTACAAGATCAGGGTATGTGGCAATAACTAAAAATAAACATGAGTTGTTAACGCAATATCTGAAGGAAATTGACAGCATTAAATATTCGACCAATTAAACAGTAAGTATCTGGTATCAAGTGACAGATGGATGGACTGTTTGCTCAGTGCTTCTTACTTTATACTTGGTACTCAAATTATAAACATCACAAAAAATCTGAATTATGGCAAAAATTAATTTTGGAGGAATGGAAGAAAACGTAATGACACGTGAAGAATTTCCACTCTCCAAAGCTCAGGAAGTACTAAAAAATGAAACAGTTGCAGTAATTGGTTACGGCGTTCAGGGACCCGGACAGGCCTTAAACCTCCGCGACAATGGAATCAATGTTATTGTTGGACAACGTCGTCCTTCCAAAACATGGGATAAGGCTGTTGCCGACGGATTTGTTCCAGGCAAGACTTTGTTCGACATTGAAGAAGCTTGTGAGAAAGCTACCGTTATTTGCTATCTTTTATCCGATGCCGCCCAGATTGCCCAATGGCCTACCGTTAAAAAACATCTGACTCCAGGCAAGGCGCTGTACTTTTCTCATGGTTTTGGTATTACCTATAAAGAAAGAACCGGAATTGTTCCTCCTGCTGATGTAGACGTTATTCTTGTTGCACCGAAAGGTTCGGGAACATCGTTACGCCGCCTTTTTGTGGAAGGTAAAGGTTTGAACTCGAGCTATGCCATTTTCCAGGATGCTACCGGAAAAGCTAAAGATCGTGTTATTGCTTTAGGTATTGCTGTTGGCTCGGGCTATTTGTTCGAAACTAACTTCAAGAAAGAAGTATATAGCGACTTAACCGGCGAACGTGGTACTTTGATGGGTTGTATCCAGGGTATTTTTGCTGCACAATACGAAGTACTCCGTGCCAATGGCCATACTCCATCCGAAGCTTTCAACGAAACCGTTGAAGAATTAACCCAGAGCTTAATGCCGCTGGTTGCCGAAAACGGTATGGATTGGATGTATGCTAACTGTTCTACCACTGCTCAGCGTGGAGCTTTGGACTGGTATCCGAAATTCCGTGATGCTGTTAAACCAGTTTTCGAACAGCTTTACAAGAGCGTTGCTGCTGGTGAAGAAGCTCAGCGTTCCATCGACTCGAACAGTCAGCCCGATTACCGCGTAAAGCTCGAAGAAGAACTTCGTCAGCTCCGCGAATCTGAAATGTGGCAGGCTGGTAAAACAGTTCGTTCGTTACGTCCTGAAAGAAATAAGTAATAGCACTAATAGCTATTAATATAATAACGGCAGGGATTTATTTCTGCCGTTTTTTATTTTTACAACCAAATTAAAGGTTATGCTTCTGAACGACGAGTACTTTATGAAAGCTGCCATCAAAGAGGCGCAGCAGGCATTTGATAAAGATGAAGTCCCTATTGGGGCTATTATAGTTTGCCAGAATCAAATCATATCGCGGGCCCATAATCTAACAGAAACACTTAACGATGTTACTGCTCATGCTGAAATGCAGGCTATAACAGCCGCAGCTAACCATATTGGCGGAAAATATCTCACCGGCTGTACTTTGTATGTTACTGTTGAACCTTGTCCCATGTGCGCGGGAGCCTTATACTGGGCGCAGATTGATAAAATTGTATATGGCATCCGAGACGAAAAGCGTGGATACAGCACCATTTCGTCGAAATTTCTTCATCCCAAAACCAGCGTAGTTTTCGGAGTTTGTGAAACAGAAATCCTCCAGATGATGAAGAGTTTCTTTATGAGCAAAAGATAATCAAAGATTTATCGGTTTTTTTCAAAAAAAAAGTTTTTCAAAAAATTGACTTTACTATATTGGCGTAGTATATTTGTACTATATAAATAATACAATATAATAATACAACAATGATTAAATTTGTACTCGATCCAAAGGCCGGAACGCCTTTTTACCGGCAAATAGTGGATCAGATTAAATTTGGAATTGCTTCAGGCAAGCTTACAGTGGGCGAACAACTACCTACGGTTCGCTCATTGGCTGTGGAATTGAAAGTGAATCTCAATACTGTAGCCAAAGCCTATAAGGAGCTTGAGATTCAAAGTATTCTCGAAACTTATCAGGGAACTGGCACTTTTATTAATAAAAGTGAAATCAATCTCTCCGATAAGGAAAGGAACTCAAAACTTCAGGATATATGCCGGGAGTTTATGACCATAGCTTTTAACTATGGATTTACAATTGATGATATGATTCATGAACTTCAAAACCAAAAAAGCAATGAGCACTAACATTATTACAAAAAATTACCTGAATGCGGTTTCTGTCACTGTTTTGATTCTTCTAATGGCATTGAATGGAATTCTTATGTATTTTAAATTCGTGTCGCCTCTGATTTTCGGTATTGGCATGGTATTGTCTCTTTTTATTGCGTTTTCTATTCAGATTGCTGATCAATGGGAAAAAGCTGTTGTGCTTCGTTTAGGGAAGTATAGCGGATTAAAAGGCCCGGGAATTTTTATGATAGTTCCTATTATTGATCAGGTAATAAACTATATCGATCAGCGTATACGGGTAACCGATTTCAGAGCGGAGCAAGCGCTTACCAAGGATACTGTTCCTGTTAATGTAATTGCCGTTCTGTACTGGACAGTGTGGGATGTTGAAAAAGCTGCGCTTGAGGTTCAGGAGTATCAGGATGCTATTGAAAATATGGCTCAAACGGGTTTGCGGGATATTATTGGGAAGCATGAACTCGCAGAATTACTTCAAGATAGAGAGAAAATTGCCAATGCACTGCAGTTAGTGCTCGACGAACATACAACTCCATGGGGAATTACATGCCAAAACGTGGGAATAAAGGAAATTACCATACCCCAGGCATTGGCCGATGCAATGAGTCGCCAGGCACAGGCTGAAAGAGAAAGGAAGGCCCGCGTAATACTTGGTACAGCCGAAACAGAAATTGCGGAGAAATTTGCTCAGGCCAGTCAGGAGTATATAAATAATCCTGTTGCTCTGCAGCTTAGAGCAATGAATCTGATTGGAGAAGGTCTGAAGGAAAAAGGTTCAATGATTATTGTTCCAAGTTCTGCTTTAGATTCGATGAATTTGGGCGTAATTGGTGGACTTGCATCGCTCAAGACAAATTAGAATAACATTTTCTTTCATTTAAAGGGGTTCTTTGGAACCCTTTTTTAATTGCCCTTCCATAGATGTATGATATGTGATTTATTTTTATATTTACATGCATTATCAACTACTTAATCATGAAAAAGTTACTGCTAATTACATCTATGGCAATTTATCTGTTTATGCCTACCTTTTGTCAAGCTCCAGATAAAACAGAAGCGAAATCATGGAAACTTATCTGGGAAGATGACTTTAACGGATACAAGCTAAATGCATCCAAATGGAATGTGTTAACGCGTGAAGTTAGTAAGCACGGCGAACTTCAGTTTTATATCCCGGAGGAAGTGTTTCTTAATAACGGCAATCTTGTGATTCGGACCACAAAGCAGGATTTTGGATCCATGCATTATACAAGCGGACGACTCGATACAAAGGATAAACTTGCAATTACATACGGTCGTTTCGAACTCAGGGGGAAACTACCTGTCGGGCAGGGTATTTGGCCCGCATACTGGCTTTATCCTCAAAATCGCGACTGGCAGATGGAATACACCATGAGCGAAGCGGTGGCCAATGGCAGAGAAAGTTCCATTCCTGAATTCCGTCCCTGGTATACCGAAATTGACATTATGGAATTTCTTGGCCATCAACCGCGAATCTTTTACGGCACTTTTCACTATTATTCCTTTCAGGGCATGAAAAAAGTATCCACCATCACTTATAATTCGGAAGCCTCTTTGGCCGATGATTTTCATACTTATATGCTGGAATGGGAACCCGATGCTATTCGTTGGTATCTCGATGGAAAGTTAATTCATACTGCGGTGGAAGGTGTACCGCATGCGCCTCACTATTTAATTCTGAATACGGCAGTGGGTGGCTCCTGGCCCGGAAATCCTGATTCAACAACCGTTTTTCCTCAATTTCATGAAATTGACTATGTGAAAGTGTATCAGCGAAAATAGCTTATCTTTGAAGATGAACTAAATTTTCAATCTTTTGAAGAAAGTCTTAACTTTTACTTTCATCCTCATAATTGTTGCTGGTTTATTATTCTTTTTAAAAGTGAAAAATGCGGCTACTTTTTCTTCTTTATTGAAAAGTGGCGATATTATTTTCCAGACCTCAAGATCGACGCAGAGCAAAGCGGTACAGCTGGCTACGCACTCCAAATACAGCCATATGGGTATTATTTACTTTAGAAATGATGAAGTGTTTGTGTATGAAGCAGTGCAGCCGGTAAAACTGACCCCATTGAAGCAATGGATTAAACGGGGTGAGAAACAAAAATTTGTTGTAAAGCGGTTGAAAAATGCCGATGAAGTTCTAACTTCAGCTAAACTTGTGAAAATGCAACGAGTTGGCGAAAAATATATGGGAAAAGATTACGATCTCTTTTTTGAATGGTCGGACAAGCGGATTTATTGCTCCGAATTGGTTTGGAAAATCTATAAAGAGGCTCTGGATGTCGAGGTTGGTAAGGTGCAGGCTTTGAGGGATTTTGATTTGTCGAACGCGGTTGTTAAAGCTAAGCTGAAGGAACGGTATGGAGACTCAATTCCTCTTGAAGAACCGGTGATTTCACCTGAGAGTATGTTTGATTCGGATAAACTCAAAACTGTGTTTAAAAATTAAATTCATCAATATGCAAAATCAACAGATTACAGAAACCGTCAGCCGGCTTTTTATTGCTGTGGACCAAAGAAACTGGGATGAAGTGAAAATTATTTTTAATTCATCCGTTTTACTCGATTACACCTCCATGACAGGAGGAGAACCCGCAAATCTCGCCGCCGAGCAAATAATTAATTCATGGAAAGGGCTTTTGCCTGGTTTTGATGCAACCCATCATCAATTAGGGAATTTTATTGTTAAGTCGGATAACAAAAGGGCCAGTGTTTTTTGCTATGGTACAGCTACTCACTTTCTTAAAAACGAAACTGGCAATAATGTGTGGACAGTTGTAGGGTCATACGATCTGGAACTTATTGAACAGGAAGGCGCCTGGAAGATTGCGAAGATGAAATTCAATTTCAAATACATGGATGGCAATAGTGATCTTCCAACTTTAGCACAGAACAAACTCAAATAAGATTATGTACAATTCTGTTTTCGAGGTTTTTTCTGGTTTTATTCAGCTCCGGAATGACGATGTGCCTTTTGTCAAATCACTTTTCAAACCCATTTCGGTAAAAAAGGACACTGTTCTGGTTGCTTCCGGCGATTATTCAGATGCTGCATACTTTATCAATAGCGGGTATCTGCGTTACTTCAAACACATGGAAAGCGGTGAGGAACAAACCATACATCTTTTTTCACCGGGAGAATTTGCTGCTTCGTTCCTGAGCTTTGTCGAAGGAACCAAATCGGAAGAGGTGCTGCATGCCGTAACGGATGCGGAGTTACTTGTTATCCTTAAATCGGATCTCGAAAAGCTATATGATTCTGAACCCAAATGGCAGATGTTCGGACGCAAACTCATGGAATATCTTCTTATCGGAAAAGAAAAGCGGATAATAGACCTGATATCTCTTTCAGCCCAGGAAAGGTATCTGAAACTTATAGAAAACAATCCTAAATTATTGCAAAATGTGCCGGTGCAGTATCTGGCATCATTTATCGGCATTAAACCCGAGTCGCTCAGCCGGATACGAAAACAGATTTCCTAACATTTGTTAACTGCTCACGCAAAAGATGATATGTAATTTTGCCTCAAAACAAATTTACATATATTATGGAAACAGCATTCATTACAGGTGCAAGTGAAGGAATCGGGTACGAATTTGCACGTTTATTTTCTCAAAAGGGTGTTAACCTAATTCTGGTTGCCCGGAACGAATCAAAGTTAAAGACTATTTCAAAGGAATTATCCACCAATGGTAGTAAGGTAGAGTATTACGCAAAAGATCTTAGTGTTATCAGTAATGCCGAATTCATTTATGAAGATATCAAAAGCCGCAGGCTGAAGATTGATTACGTGATTAACAATGCCGGATTTGGCATTAATGGTGAGTATACCGATATCGCCTGGGGAAAGGAGCTTGAAATGTTTAATCTGAACATGTTAACCCTGGCTTATTTTACAAAGGTTTTTGCAAAAGAAATGAAGGCCAGTAATTATGGCCGCATATTGAATGTGGGGTCAACAGGATCTTTTCAGGCCGGACCTTATATGGCAGGTTACTGTGCATCAAAAGCTTTTGTCCTGAGTTTGTCGGAAGCTGTAAATTACGAACTGCGTGGCACAAATGTCAAAGTAAGTACTTTATGTCCTGGTGTTACCGATTCAAAGTTTCATGCGGTTGCCAATACTGAAAAAACGATGATGACTAAATTCCTTTCGCATGCAACCCCTCATGAAGTTGCTTTATATGGTTATAAGTTGATGATGAAAAGCAAGCCGTTAGGCATTCAGGGTGTGGCCAATAAAGTCATGATAATGTCGAACCGTTTTGCAACCCGCAGAATGGTAACCGCAATAGCAGGTAAATTGCTGAAGACTTCCTGATCGCGATTTCAATATTTTTTGTTGACCTGTTATATTTATCAGGCTAACAAATATGTAAATTCATGCACGATTATTACTGGTGGCAAACAGGCATCATTTATCAGATTTATCCGCGTTCGTTTCAGGATAGCAATAATGATGGAGTTGGAGATTTGCAGGGCATTATCCATCGGCTCGATTACCTTAATTGGTTAGGAGTTAAAGCCGTTTGGGTGTCTCCGGTATACCCTTCTCCCATGGCCGACTTTGGTTACGATATTTCCGATTACGAAAATATTGATCCTATTTACGGGACTTTAAAAGATTTCGAAGAATTGCTTCACGAGGTCCATGCCCGTGACATGAAGCTGGTTATGGACCTGGTTCCGAACCATACCTCCAGTCAGCATCCGTGGTTTTTGGAATCGCGGTCGTCACGCGATAATTCAAAACGCGACTGGTACCTTTGGTACGATGCTTTGCCAGATGGGAATCCTCCAAATAACTGGTTAAGTGTTTTTGGAGGAACTGCCTGGGAGTGGGACGAAAAAACCAGTCAGTATTATTACCATGCCTTTTTAAAGGAGCAACCCGACTTAAACTGGCGAAATCCGGAAGTGAGGCAGGCTATGTACGACATCATGCGTTTCTGGCTCGATAAGGGTGTTGATGGTTTTCGTGTGGATGTCATCTGGCATTTAATTAAGGACAGTCAGTTACGCGATAATTCCAAAAATCCGCATTATGATGAGCATACGGCAACTTATGAACAGTTATTGCCTGTATATTCAACCGATCAGCCTGAGGTGCATGAAATTGTTCAGGAGATGCGCGCCATCCTGGATAGCTACCACGAACGGATGATGATTGGAGAGATTTATCTTCCCATTCATAAATTAGTGACTTATTACGGCACCAACAGCAATGGCGCACATCTGCCATTTAATTTTATGCTGATATCGCTTCCGTGGGATGCTCAAAAAATAGCTTCAGCCATCGATGAATACGAAAGCGCTCTTCCTGAAAAGGCCTGGCCTAACTGGGTACTTGGTAATCACGATCAGCCGCGGATTACAAGTCGGATAGGGGTTCAGCAGGCTAAAGTTGCGGCTATGCTATTGCTTACATTGCGTGGTACTCCTACCATGTATTATGGCGATGAGATCGAAATGCGCGATGTTCCTGTTCCTTTTGAAGAAGTGCAGGATCCGCAGGGCAAAAATATGCCCGATAAAAATCTTAGCAGAGATCCGGCCAGAACACCTATGCAGTGGAATAATTCTCCAAATGCCGGCTTTACAAACGGGGAACCCTGGCTCAGGATCGACAAACGTTTTCCTAGGTTAAATTTTGAAAATCAAAAGTCGGACGGCTATTCCATGTTGACTTTTTACAGAAAACTGATTCATTTTCGTCAAACCGAGAATTGCCTTATGCTGGGTGATTACCGGCCAGTTTATTCCAACAATCAAATGCTTGCTTACCTGAGACAGTGGAATGATACTGTTTTTCTGGTTGTCCTGAATCTTAGTCACAGGCCTTGTTGCTTTGCATCGGGACGTATTACTTTGAACGGGATCATTGTTTTAGCCACCACGCCTGAATTGGAGGGGCAGGCTATTGAAGGATCTGTTAACCTGGGAGGGGATGAAGGGATCATAGTCCGTTTAAGTTAGCTGTTCTGTGTTACTTGAATATTTAAAGAAAACTCTAATGTCTGAAATTGGTGCTGAAGTTCTCGGCGGTAACAATTGTCTTTTTTCCGTGTGGGCTCCTGAAAAGGAAAGTATGATGCTGCATATTGTTTCTCCTGAAGAACGGGAACTAAAAATGCAAAAGGATGATATGGGTTATTTTTCGGTGAAAGTGGAAAATGTGTCCGATACATGTAAATACTTCTATAAGCCTGAAGGTGATAAAGACTTTCCTGATCCGGCATCGCATTTTCAGTCCGATGGAGTTCATGGGCCGTCGCAGGTTGTGAATCATAATGGTTTTGAATGGACAGATCAGACCTGGCGTGGAATTCCGCTTAAAGATCTTATTATCTGCGAAATTCATGTCGGAACCTCTACCCCGGAAGGGACTTTCGATGCAATTATTCCGCGGCTTGATGATATTGTTGAAAGTGGAATCAATGCTCTCGAAATCATGCCTGTATCACAATTTCCGGGAAACCGGAACTGGGGTTACGATGGTGTTTATCCTTACAGCGTGCAGAACTCGTATGGTGGTCCTGGTGGTTTTAAGAAATTGGTCGACGCCTGTCACTCCAGGAGCATAGCGGTTTTTCTCGATGTTGTTTATAATCATCTTGGTCCCGAAGGAAATTATCTCGGCCAGTTCGGGCCTTATTTCACAAATAAATACAGGGTGCCGTGGGGCGATGCAGTTAACTTCGACGATGACTGGTGTGATGGCGTTCGTGAGTATTTTTCGGAGAATTTGTGTTTTTGGTTCGAAAAGTATCATTTGGATGGAGTCCGTGTCGACGCCATTCATATGATTTTTGATACCGGAGCTGTTCATTTTTGGGAACTTGCACGAAAGAAAATAGATAACCTGGAGCAGAGACTTGGCAGAAAGTTTTACCTCATGGCCGAATCGGATTATAACAGTCCGCGGATAGTGAAATCGCCTGAGATGGGAGGGCTTGGCTTCGACTCTCAATGGCTCGACGATTTTCACCATGCCTTGTATGTGCTGCTGGATAAAAAAGGACGAAGCCGCTATGAAGATTTCGGTACAATAGAGCAACTAGCAAAAGCATATACGGATGGATTTGTTCATAGCGGCGATTATGTGAAATTCCGGAAACGGAAACACGGATCCTCTTCAGTTGGTGTTCCTGGAGAGAAGTTTATAGCTTTTAACCAAAACCACGATCAGATTGGAAACCGTGTGAAAGGGGAACGATTGTCGGTGCTGGTGGATTTTGACCGGTTGAAGCTGGCATCCGCTGCGTTGTTTTTTTCTCCTTATATTCCGATGCTTTTTATGGGCGAGGAGTATGGAGAGGATGCTCCTTTCTACTACTTTGTAAGCCATGATGATAAGAAACTTGTGAAAGCCGTGAGGGAAGGCCGGAAAAGGGAATTTGCCAGCTTTAAATGGAATACAGAGCCTCCCGATCCGCAAGCGCAATCAACTTTCGACCAGTCTAGAATTGATTGGCGAAAACGATACTCAGGGAAGCATAAGGCTTTGCTTGAGTGGAACAAAAACCTGATCAGCCTCCGAAAGGAGCATCCGGCGCTCGGAAGTACGGACAAAAACGACCTTAAAGTTTACATTTATGGCAAAGGGCTGATTTTACACCGTAGAAGCAGCGATGAGCGGCATCATCTTATCTGTATGATGAATTTCGACAACGAGGAAAATACTTTTCTGATACCCGGGTTGTTTCCGGAATGGTTTAAAGTTCCCGGAGTGTCCGGTAATTCTTTCCCCGAAAAAATAAAAGGTGGTGAAAATATAATCATTAACGGCTGTAACATTGTTGTATATAGTAACAAGCAAATATAAACAGCGTTAATAGCAATTAAATGTTTACCGAAGATCAGAGAAAAGAAGCCCATAGCTTTTACAGAGAAGCACTTATTATGCTGAACGATAGCGGAGCCAGCTATATGCTCGGCGGTGCTTTTGCCCTTTTTAACTATACAGGAATATATCGCGATACAAAGGATCTCGATGTTTTTTGCAAAGCGAGCGAATACCCTAAAATCCTTAAGTTTTTTGCCGATAAAGGTTACCGCACCGAGCTTACCGATGTACGCTGGCTGGCAAAAGTTTTTAAAAACGATTATTTTATTGACATCATTTTCGACACAACCAATAACATTTGCAGAGTGGACGATACCTGGTATCACTATGCAGTTAAGGCACAGTTCGAGGAACAGGATGTGCTGCTTGTAGCTCCTGAAGAGCTTATATGGTGTAAGATTTATGTTCAGAACCGGGAACGTTTCGATGGGGCAGATGTAAACCATATTATGCTGAAATGTGGCAAAAACCTAGATTGGAAAAGAGTGCTGTTTCATATGGAACAACACTGGCATTTGTTACTAGCTCAACTGTTGATGTTTCAGTTTGTCTATCCGGCCGAGTTTCATGAGATTATTCCGAAATGGTTATTCGACGATCTGATAGCAAGGGCAAACGAACAGTACGATCTTCCTCCTCCATTGGAAAAGGTGTGCAGAGGCCCAATTGTTGACCAGACTCAGTATAGTATTGATATCAAGGAGTGGAATTATAAGGTTATGACGATAAGGACGGTTTAGAGGCGGGTTTCGGATTATCTTTTGCGGGGTTAAGCTTTCTGGGATATGTGTAAAATGAAATTTATGGAAAATAACGAAAATAAAACCAGAGTTGCGGCGGTGGCCGATATTCATGTAAAATCTACCGATAAAGGTAAATGGGCTGATTATTTCCGCGATATTTCTAAGAATGCGGATATACTTCTAATTGGCGGAGATCTCACTGATACAGGCGATGAGGTAGAAGCTCAGGTTCTTGCCGAAGAGCTGAAAAATTGCAATATTCCCGTGGTTTGTGTTTTGGGGAATCACGATCACGAAAAAGGTCGTCATAAGCTAATCCGGCAGATTGTTCACAACGATCATGTTCATGTTTTGGATGGTGAGGCTGTGGTTATCGGTAATATTGGTATTGCAGGTGTAAAAGGTTTTGGTGGTGGTTTTGATAACCACATGCTCAGTATGTTTGGCGAGGAAGGAATGAAGGCTTTTGTGAAAGAAGCTGTTAATGAGTCGTTGAGCCTTGACAGGGCTCTCAATCGTCTCGATCAGGAATATGATGATATAAAGAAAATAGTGTTAATGCATTATGCACCAATTAAAAGCACTGTAATCGGTGAGCCGGAACAGATTTTTCCTTTTCTTGGGTGCTCCCGGTTGGCCGAACCTTTGGCCCGTCAGGAAATTGTTGCTGTTTTTCACGGACATGCTCATAAAGGAGTTCTGGAGGGAGAAACGCAGAATGGTCTGAAAGTATATAATGTTGCTAAACCCATATTGCAGAGAGCCGGGATGCCGGTGTTTATTCTGGAAGTTTAGAAGCTTTGCTTTTTCGAAAGCAAAGCTTCTGTGGTTTTCTATTGGTAAACTCTTACATAATCAATTACAAACTTCTGAGGCAAGGCGCTTAAATCAACGCCTTTTGCTCCACCCCAGGCGCCACCTACTGCAAGGTTGAGAATAAGGTAATGAGGCTTGTCGTATGGCCAAACATCGGGTCCCTTTCCTTCGTTGTTAAAAGTGAATACCTTAACCGAATCCAGAAAGAAATCCAGTTTGTCTTCGTTCCATTCCAAAGTGTAAACATGGAATTCTGAGGCAGCATCTTTAAGATATACCTTTTTGCCTTTGTTGGTACCTTTAACATGGTTATAAGCTTCGGTGTGTATGTTAAAATGAACAGTGTCAGGATCGAATCCGACGTTTTCCATCATATCTATCTCGCCGCATTTGGGCCATCCTACTTCGCCAATATTGCTTCCCAGCATCCATATTGCAGGCCACGATCCTAA
>JAJYAG010000266.1 GCA_021779665.1 Bacteroidota bacterium
TGCCGATATGGCATACTTGGTTCTTTACTAATTTAATTAATTTAGGAACTGTTTTTAGGGGGTCAGCTTAGTCCGAATTATCCAATCCAATTATTTGTAACCTTATAAACCTTCGTTTAACCAGATCATTTATTTATTCATATCAGAAGTCAATAAATTTATATATTTACTTCTGATAATCACATGTAACCTACTCATGAGACCTATTAACTACCCATACCTTAACAATGAAATAAAAGATGTTTATATTTTAGAATTTACGGCGTTATCCGTATTTTACGGTGCTATAAGTAAGTTGGCAGTAATTTTAAAAACACGTACATGAAACTGAGTAATTCTTTTAGTGGGGCACTTAGAACATTTGCTTATTTTTTGTCCAGTGGGACACACTATCAATTAAATGGAATTGATTATTTAGAATTATACGGAGAAGAACCAAGTGCGATTGAAATGGCATATGCGATTTATGCAAATGTGATAGAACTTGATAGTGATGGAAATGTACTGAATGCTAAATATGCAGAAAAGAGAGCTGTTGATTATATTAGATCATATTGTGATCCATCTTTCATTGTTGAACCACCTTACGAAGATTGGGAAATTGAATTGCATGGCCCTCCGCCTTTAAAAGATTTAATTTAATAAATGTATGCTTTATCAAAGTGACAGATTATTTAAGTTTTGGATTTATACAGTCAGTCATTCATCTATGATTATCAGAAGTGATCTTGGCCACCTGTATGTTTATGCTTAAATTTTGTTGCACAATCAAAGTAAAGTATGATTTAGCCTTTTTCCTAATTTTCAAATACACTCAATTGAGGGTAATCTAATTCTATAGAGTATCCTTTTTCAGTAATACAAAATCTCGTTAATAAGAGACATTCCAGAGCGTGTAATGCTTAAAAAATCCAATCCCCCTCAGGGGGTTAGGGGGAACACGGCATTTTTCTTTATTATTTAATCAGAATCAATATACCTGGGACGTTCCGGCCAAAGAGGTATTCTTTATCTTTTTCTCTGGCCGGCGCTACGTTACGGGCTCCGGCCTCCTCGTTCCTGCGGTGGCTTCCCCTTCACATCGCTAACGCGGAACTCCGATCATGATTCCTCACAAACAATAAAGGCCGGGTTTCACAACCGAGCCTTTCCTAACCAACAATTATTTTATGATTTATATAAGGTAAATGTAGCTATTTATTTTATTCAATACCCCTCCCCTGCCTTGGTTTACAACCTTTTTTGCAAAGTTACCCCATTGCCCGGAAACGCCACAAGGAACTTCGGCATAAAGCCGCTCCCGTGCCGTCCGCTATTTATTCCGATCCTCCTTGCGCTTATTCCTTTCAATGGGGTGGGGCCTTCAAGCAAAAAATTGTAAAACCATAATTTTTAGCTTATGAAAACATTTGAACAATCCCAGCTTTCCATTGAATTTCGCAGAGTATCCGAAGTCTCGATCGTTTATCGTAACCATGTAAAACCTGCAGATCGTCCAAAAATCAGCAGTTCCAGGGATGCATATGAGATCTTCCGGGATTCCTGGGACTCAACCATGGAATATTCCGAAAGTTTCAGGATCCTGCTACTCAATCGTGCCAACAAAGCCCTTGGCGTAACAACTGTTTCCACCGGTAGCCTCTCGGGAACAATCGTTGATGTTAGAATCATCATGCAATACGCCCTCAAGGGAAATGCCCACTCGCTGATCCTTGCACACAATCATCCTTCGGGAAACAAAAACCCGAGCGAAAATGACATCAAAATTACCCAAAAGATAAAGGAAGCCGGAGTCCTCCTGGACATACCGGTTCTCGATCATCTCATCCTTACCCCTGATGATATTTATTACAGCTTTGCTGATGAAGGCCTCTTGTAAGAGGCTTTTTTTTTGTAAACAGTCCTTGCCCTTCATTCTACTCCAATACACCTTACCCCTTGGTCGTTACCATTTCGTAATGCTCCTTTTATCCCTTCCTGTTCAAGGGACTTCCCTCCTCCCCCATGAGTTCCTTTCCACCATTTCGCCGCGAAAAGTAACATGGCCCCAATCGCCATGCAACACCATAGCAAGTGATTTCCCTAAGCTCCCGGACAGCCTTTTTCTTTGGAATGAGAAGTATTGCTGTCCAGGAGCCAAGGGAAATCAGTGTTGTCATGGCGACCAGGGCCATGTTATGGATTTTTCTTGGCGAAACGGCGAAGGAACTCATTAAACGAGGATGTATCAAGTTCTTTGAAATTCTGGAAAAGAGATAAAAAGGAGCAGGAAAGAACTAACTCCCACGGGGGAAAATACAAATTGGCTCACCGGCTCAAAAATCTAATGCCAAGGATATATGACTGACAATCAAAGAAATGTGTTCCACGTGGAACGAAGTAATTAAAAATCAAATACATGTAACATTTAAAAATATTTTCTTATGAAATCATTTTACTTTAAAGATTGCACAACCCTGGAGGAGGTTAAAATTCTTTACAAGCAACTTGCCTTAAAATTTCACCCGGACAGGGAAGGTGGAAGTACTGCAACAATGCAGGAGATTAATGCCGAGTACAGAGATATTATTAAAAATCCAAGATTTAAATTTTCAGAACAGACAGCAGAGCAGAAAGAAGAATATGACCGTTACCCGGAGATAATTGATAAAATCGTTACCCTTTACGGGATTACAATAGAACTTATTGGCGACTGGATATGGATATCAGGAAACACCTACCCACACCGCCAGCATCTAAAGGACCTCGGATTTTTGTTCGCTCCCAAGAAAACGATGTGGTACTACCGGCCGGCCGAGTACAAGAGCTCAAACCACAAGCCCAAAAATATCGATGATATCCGGGCAAAATACGGAAGTGAAACAATTCGGACCAAACCGGCAGAAAATGAAATCGCAGCTTAATTAACCCTTAATCTTTATTAATTATGAAAGCTTTAAAAGAAAACGCCGCAGAAATATTTATCCAGTTGGCCACAATGGCAGACAACAGCAACGGATATCTGAAAATCAAGAACAATGACAGTTTTATGCCTCTTACGATTGAACGCCTTTACGGCGTTCAATTCGGACCTCATAAAGGCATAGTTTATTCCCTTGCCCATTATGGAACCATGAACGGGGATCTGATGTCAGATCCGGAAATGACTTTTATCTATATTCCGGAACTTAAAAAGGTCTATCCTTCGAGCTTTACAAATCATTACGCGGGAGCATACCTGGAGAGTATTTACTTTGAGGATGGCAACTGGATGATCAACAAGAGGGGCCAGGAAGAACAGGCCGCTTTTGCCGATTTATGGATGGTAAACATCAAAGATCAACAAGAATTATAAACCTTTTAATTTTAAATCTTATGTACTTTGTTTGCAGACACTGCGGGGAGGATTTTAAACCCTCCCCTGAAGACAGGGAACTTTTCGAAGAAGGATACACCCAAAAGCCTGAATATTGCGACGAGTGTTTCAGGTTTTTAAATGGACCTCCAGACCTGGAATACGAACAATATTCTGATGCTGACCCGGGACTTTAAACCCCGGGCGCGGGGATCGGTTTTGAACGAGGATCGAACTCGTTCAAAACCCTGGGGCTGGCTACCGAATCAGCAGATTTATCATACTTATACATTGGCACGTTTAAAATTAATTAACCTACAGGGATATAATACTATATAATTATAAGTAACATCAATAACATTATGTTACCCATATTTAAAGTAACATCAGTAACATGATGTTATCAATAAATTTCTGATGTTAGCAAAAAGCTCCGATTGTTAATAGTTTACAATAACACTGGTAACACGATATTACTACCTTTGAAGTAACACAGGTAACACGGTATTAATGAAAATTCAAAACTGCTGATAATACTTTATATGGCAATAAAAATAGCAATTTCAAACCATAAAGGTGGGGTAGGGAAGACCACTTCAACCCTTAATATTGGGGCAGGCCTTGCGCTTGAGAAAAAAAGGGTTCTTCTTGTTGACCTCGACGCCCAGGCAAACCTTACACAATGCTGTGGGATTGAGTCCCCCGAAAAAACTATTTACGGCGCCTTCCGCGGAGAATATGGACTTACCCCCTATGAGGTAAAAAGCCAGCTTTCTATTGTGGCTTCCTGTCTCGATTTTGCCGGAATTGAACTTGAGATTGGCGGCAAAATCGGAAGAGAGCGAATCTTAACCAAACTTTTGTCAGTGTTTGAGGATAAGTACGATTACATTTTATTTGATTGTCCTCCTTCGTTGGGACTTATTACTGTGAATGCCTTTTGTGCTGCCGATAAGGTTTATATTCCGTTACAGGCTCAATTTTTAGCTCTTCATGGCCTGGATAAGCTGATGGAAGTGATGAACATGGTCAGGGATGAAAAGCTAAACCCCCATGTTGATGTTGAAGGAGTTTTTGTAACTCAATATGACAAACGAAAGGTCCTCAATCGCGACATTTCTGAATCCGTAAATAATTATTTTAAAGAGAAAGTTTTTAAGACAATCATCCGGGATAACGTTTCTTTAGCTGAAGCTCCAGCTTCAAGCCAGGATATTTTTGCTTATGCTCCTGACTCACCTGGCGCTAAAGATTATAAGGACCTTGTTGCTGAAATATTGAAACGTCATAAAAAGAATTAACCATGGCAAAGAAGAGTTTTAAAGACGCTATTGCAGATAAAACCGACCTAATTGGAAAATCCGGAATAAAAGGCATGTTTTCATCTACTGAAACAGATCCTGAGCCTCCCAAAAACATTGATGTCTTGGTAGCAGAAGAAAATGTTCCTGAAGAAACCCGGCAATCTTTCATTGTATTAGAAAGCGATATGGAAAGATTAAAGGATTTTGTATTTCATAAGAAATCTACCATGGATCCTCTTTTTTCTCAAAAGGAAGCAATGCATCAAGCCCTTCAGCTTTTGTTCGAAAAAGAAGGAACCTTTCCCGAAAGACCTGATAGGGTAAAGAAGCAGGAAAGATTGAGAAATGCCAGCCTTCGAAGGAAAAGAGCCAAATAGGTAACACGTGTAATACCGTGTTACCAGGTGGGATTGTAACACCAGTAACATGATGTTACCTTTATGGGTATTTTTTAAAAAATTAAAAGCTAAATCAAAGTGAAAGAAAAGGAATTAAAGCCTTTCAGTACAAAGAAAAAAAAGAAGGTCGTGATGCTTCCGGCCATCAAAAGTTATGTTTACCAACCTAACCGGGTAACCAATGCCGTCTATGATTATTCACTTATCCAGGAACGCCTTTTTAATGCCGTGATTTATTACCTTCAGGATGCAATTAAATTGAGTCTGAAAGGTGAAAGTTATACTCAATTAGCTCTTTTCCGGGAATTTGAACAACAGCAATTCATCAAAATCAAGATTCCGTTAAAGGAAATATCCATTCCGCAGCATTATGATCAGATAAAACAATCGATCAAGCAATTGGCCTCAGTAGTGATAGAGATCCCTTACAATGATGAAATAACCAAGGAAAAAAGGGTAATTTACAAGGGACTATTAAGCGCGGATGTTCCGCAGGAGGCTTCCCGAACGACTCATATAGAGATCGAGATTGACAAAAGAGTGGCCAAGCTGCTGATTGAGATCGAGCAGAATAAGACAGGTCAACCGATCAATTATACCAGGTTTGTTTATGAAATCGCTCAAAATGCTACCAATAAGTATACTTCAAGGATATACAAGCTTATTTGTAGTTGGAGGAAAAAGGGCGGCTTTACCATCTCTCTGGGGTAGAGGTAGCGTAGCTGTTCTGTACTGCAAAGTAGCATTTTAATTATCTGTAATTTAATTCGGTACAAGCGTAAATGAAATCTAAAATTATACCGCTTTTCCAAATTCATAGTTTTCAATTGG
>JAJYAG010000101.1 GCA_021779665.1 Bacteroidota bacterium
TTTGTGCTGAAATAGACGGGAAATTGATAGTATGAGTAGATTTTACGGTTAATGTTTTTACAACATTGGCAGCTGGATTGTAATTACCGCTGCCGATTTGCGAGGCTGTTATTTCCGTGGTTCCCTGACCTGCAATATGTATCTTTTCGCCTGCAATAGTAGCTACAGCTGTATTAGAGCTTGTGTAGGTTACGGTTAAGCCTGAGCTGGCTGTAGCTCCGGGACTAAAATCGGCATCACCGGTTGCTTTCTCTGGAAAATCAGGGAATGTAATGGTCTGATTTGCTTTGTTAACAAAGAAAGCTTGTTCAACCGGCGTTGCGGCATTGTAATTACTGTTGCCCGCTTGCGAGGCTGTAATCATGGATGTTCCGATACCTGTGATATGTATCTTTCCGCTTACAATTGTTGCTACAGCCGGATTAGAACTCGCGTAGGTAATGCTCAGTCCGGAATTAACTGTGGCTCCCGGAGTAAAATCAGCATCTCCGTAAACTTTCACAGGTAAAGTGCCAAAGGTTATTGTTTGAGCTAACTTGCCAATAGTTGCGCTATTAGAAGGATTACCGGCAGCGGTTGTTGTCAGGTAAAACTCCTCTCCGTTATCGCCAATGTATTCCATCACCACTACCCGATAAGTCGTATTTGCAGTTAATCCCGTAACTCTTAAAGAAGTAGCGGTACCATTGGAAATGCAATACCATCCTGCACCGGCCTGGGAACCTCCTCCAAATACGCTGCTTGCTGTATAGGTTTGTTTATTCACCAGGGTTGGAGTTCCTGAACTTCCCTGACACATAAATACAGCTCTGGATGAGCCATCGCCAGCTGTAAAACTTAAATCCATCTGTGTGGCCAGTTTATTGGTGAACTGAATATTGGCAGCCTGAACAGTTACCGGCTTGTATTTGAATACTACACCAAGTCCTTTTGTTCCTCCTTTTGGACACGATCCATAGAGAATGTTATTATGTGCAAATAAAGTTCCATCAGGGTAGGCTCCTGTGGTTATCCCTAAATCGCGCAGTTTTGTGAATATGCCTGTTTTAATATTGATTTTGAACAGAGAACCGGAATTGTTTTCAGCTCCTTTACCTGTAAGTCCGTAAAGTTCATTTCCCAAAAGGGTTAATGAGCCACGGGGATTGATACCATCTGACGTTTCAAATTCATGCATAACAGTGTAGCCGGTTCCTTTTCTATGAATCTTAAAAATGACTCCGTTTTTATCACTTGTGACAGTCATGCCATAGAGTGAATCGTCAGCCAGTGTTAACGAACCTTCAGGTAAAATGCCGGTGGCGGTTACAAAATCGTGCAGTTTCTGGTATCCATTGCCGCTCCTGTGAATCTTAAAAATAACACCCAGACCGGCGGTCCCTCCATTACGGGTCATACCATAAAGCGAATCTCCAACCTGTGTTAAAGAACCGTAAGGAGTACTTCCGTTTGTATTGTTAAAATGTAAAAGCGCTTTATAGCCACTTCCGTTTTTATGAACTTTGTAAATGACTCCCGAATTGCCTGTACCTCCATTGTATGAGGTTCCGTACAGCGAGTCGCCCAATAATATCGGGACACTTCTGGGATTTGATCCGTTGGTACTGTTGAAGTTGTAAATTCGTTTAAAACCAGTGCCGTTTGTATGAATTCTGAAAATAGCTCCATTGCTGCCACCGATAAAAGTAGTGCCATACAACGAATCTCCCAACAGAAGTAAAGCACTGTAAGGATAAGCGCCATTGGTCATATCAAATGAATACAGCTGCTGAAATCCGCTTCCGTCGGTTTTGGTTTTATATATAGTTCCAAATCCTTTTGCGCCGCCTTCGTAAGTGGTTCCGTAAATATACAATCCGTCGGTAATTACACTGTTTGGAGAACCTCCGCCGGGAATGGCGTAACAATCTTTTAATTTGACGAAACCTGTTCCATTCCTGTCTATTTTAAAGATAACACCGTTATTACCCGTCCCGCCATATTGCGTCATTCCGTAAAGAGTGGTACCTGAAACAGTGAGTGAACCGAGCGGATTTGCACCTTTTTCGATTCCGTTAAATGTCATGATCTTTTGATATCCGCTGCCGTTCTTGTTTATTTTGAAGGCTACTCCGTTATTGTATCTCGTTGTACCATATAGCGAATCGCCAATTACTGTTAACGATCCGCATGGATTAAAACCTGACGCCTCACTAAAATCCATCAGCTTTTTATATCCACTGCTGTTTTTATGGATCCTGAAGATTACTCCCTGGTCATTTACACCACCATTACATGTCATTCCGTACAGAGAATCGCCAAGCAATGTTAAAGAACCCCAGGGATAGGAACCATTCGCCGGACTAAAATCGAAAACCTTTTTGAACCCCTGGCCATTCCTGTGAATTTTGAAGATAATTCCGGCGTTACTTGTACCGCTGTATATCGTCATCCCATACAGCGAGTCGCCTACAAGTGTTAAAGAGCCAAAAGGTGCGGAACCAGTGGTTGTGAAGCTGATAAGTTCTTTAAAACCTTTGCCATTCTTGTGTATTTTATAAATACTGCCCCTACTGTTAGTTCCACCCTTGGATGTCATTCCATACAGCGAGTCACCTACAAGAAGTAGTTTACAACGGGGATTTCCGGTTGGAAAATGATATAAACACCGGTAACCCGAGCCGTTAACATTTATTTTAAATATAACTCCGGCATCGGATGAACCTCCTTCGTAAGTTGTTCCGCAAAGAGAATCATCAACAAGTGTTAAGGAACTGTATGGAGCAGTGCCGGTTGATTTTGTAAAATCGTGCAACTTTTGCCAGTTTGAACCATCGGTATTCATTTTAAAGATAACACCGCCATTATTATTGCCGCCGTTAACAGTCATTCCATAAAGGATGTTTCCATTAACCAGAGGTTCTGAGGTGGACGGATTGCGCATATTGTTATTGCCTTCCGCTACGAAACTGTACAAAGGAGTATATTGTGCAGTCAGGGAGATGGTAAGCCACGACAGAAATGCAGTAAAAAATAATTGCAGTAATCTGCTTCGGTTTATAGCGTTTGTAGAGCTTTTCATGGGATTTGTATTTTTAGTATTCTGTTTCTTATTCAGCGGTTTAACGAACCAAAAATACCTCAAATCAAATCTTAATATCATCCCTGTTTTGGGGGATTTTTAATGCAGTGACAAACTGCCCATCAAAGACGGATCTAATTCACTTATTATTAGGGTATGGTTTTCTAAATAAGCCCATGTTTTGGTGGTCCATGGGCTTTTTACATGCATTTGAATTTATATCAAACCGGTAATTAATTGCTTTTAAAAACTGGAATAATTTTCATCATCCGATGATCCGGTCAGATTTATAATTACTCCTTTCTGATCTTTTACTGTTTGATGATATTGTTGCTTTTTAGGGTTACTAACCGAAGAAGCCGTTCTGGAATTTTTTGCTCCGGTGTTTGAATATTGCCTTTGCTCCGCCCCAGTTTTAAAATAAGAAACCTTTTCCTTGAGCATTTCGGCCTGCGAAGTCATTTCTTCTGCATTGGTAGCGAGCTCTTCGCTTGCTGCAGCATTTTGCTGGGTAACATTGTTAAGTTGCTGCAATGCATTGTTAATCTGATCGGCTCCATTATTCTGTTCGACACTGGAAGCTGCAATTTCTTTTACGAGTTTTGAAGTACGTTCAATCTCTGGTAACATTTCTATCATTTTTGTTCCGGTTTCTTCAACCAGAGCAAGGCT
This sequence comes from Bacteroidota bacterium, assembly GCA_021779665.1. Lineage (GTDB taxonomy): Bacteria > Bacteroidota > Bacteroidia > Bacteroidales > JAAUTT01 > JAAUTT01. Next base: position 3,734 of record JAJYAG010000101.1, read on the forward strand.
TGTTTTGGAGAGGGCAACAATTTCGTCGGCGGCTGTTTTGCTCTTTTCGGCCAGTTTTCTTACTTCGGAGGCTACCACGGCAAAGCCTCTGCCATTTTCTCCTGCACGGGCGGCTTCAACTGCGGCGTTTAATGCCAGAATGTTGGTTTGAAAGGCTATGTCGTTAATAATGGATATTTTTTCGGAAATGATACGGTTGGCATCGATAGCTTTCTGCGCTTTTTGGGCGACCTGTGCAATTCCCTCTGCCGCCGAAAGTGAGATTTTTTCGGTTTGCTGAGCATTGTCGGTATTCTGCTCAATGTTCGATGCCATTTCCTCCATGCTCGACGACACCTCTTCCACGGAGGACGCCTGCTCGGATGCTCCTTGTGATATCTGCTGCGATGTACTGCTTATCTGACCGCTGGCTGTTGCAACGCCTTCGGCACTTATGAGTACTTCGCCAATGATTTCCTTCATTTTTTCGCCCATCTCTACCATAGCACGCGCCAGATCGCCCATTTCATCCTTAATGGTCAGATCTTCCCCTTGAACCTGAAAGGTAAGATTACCAGCCGCGTATGTTTGTGCCAGGCCAACTCCTTTTTTCAACATGGATACCAAATATTTTGTAAGCATATAGGTTATCCCGATACTGATAAGAACCGATAAAACAGTACATATAATTATAAACACCAAACTGCCGCTATACTGACTGTTTATAAATTTATTGATGTTTTCTTCCATATGGTTGGCGGTTTGCACTATTTCTTTTCCCTTTTCCACCAACTGAGTTTCGGTTGATTTTGCTTCAGCATACGAGTCCATAAAATCGGACATCGTTTTTTTATAATCGCCTAATGATTGGGAAATACCGGAAAGATTCAGGTTGTTGGCTTCGACCAGGGCTAAGTCAATATACTTATTTGTTTCGGTAATAAGTTCAGGCTTATTATTTGCATAAATATAAGTACCATTGAGCCTTGCGTTTGTAAAATAATAATTAATTTTATGGTTCTCAGGCAATCTTGCGGTTTCAATGCCTGCTTTTATTTCTTCCCGGATTCTGGCCCGTTCGTTAATTGAATTTATCTGTTTTACAACAGCATCTTCGTTAAGATGCATTAGGGCCCTGTATTCTGTTAAGAATTTCAGATACTGGTTTGCAAGTTCCTTATTTTCTTCAATGGTAAGCAGATTTTTCAAACTATCGATTGACGAAATAGCTTTATCCATATTTGCAAGGGCAACATTGAAATACTGCGTATCGCGCAGATGAACAAATGTTCGCATGTATAGCCGGGCCGCAAGCAAATCGGCTTCGGTACTTTTTATTGCGCCAAGGTTTTTGTGTTTTTCATTTATATTGGATAAAGCAAGTATCCCAAGAACAGAGATAACGATTACCAACACCAACACCACAGAAAAGCTATAGACAAGCTTTGTTCTTGTTTTGAGATCTTTAAGGTTCATAATACTAATTAGATTTTGTTTCCTTTAAGTTAGATGTTTTAATGATATAAACAATGTGTTTTATTGATTTATTTAATCTTAAGTGGTTAAACTGAACCGGTAAAACATGCTTTGTAACCCTAACTTTTTGAAATTCTGTGCTTCTAATCTAACTAATTTCAGCTATAAAGGCAGGAGACGGGAGGATGTGTAAAAAGTCTTATTTGAGGCGGAATTGCAAATTAAGCCTGGCACCGGGAATAAACCTGTTCTTTACTTGTATTTCTCCCTGAAGCAAAAATATTTAAACAATTTCAGGAGTTACCTGCTTATTCTGCGCTTCTTTATATTCAAGGTAAACAATAGATAATAAAAGAAGAATAAACGGAACTGTAAGCCAACATCCTATTAAATTTAAAACAGGTAACGGAAATAGAAAAAAGGGTGCTGTTAAAAGTTGAACAACTCCCGTAATTCTGTAAAGAATCGTGAATTGGTTTTTAGCTTTTAAAAGACCTATTCCGAAAATAAAACTGTTTATGCTGCTTAATAATAAAACAAGTTGATTAAGATGTTCTCCAAAGCTATATTCCGCTGCTAGTAAAATGGTAATGAGGAACAAGGGAATGAATACCATAATGCTCAGGGAAGAAATTTTGAGTATCGTGTTACCTTGCAGTTTTCCAAGATTGTAAAACCCAAAATAGAACAGGACACCGGAAATTGTATAAGTAAAAGCCATGAACAGGTTTATAGAAGCCAGAAAGCTGTTTTTGGCAAGTATGGGCGAAAATATAATCCAGCTGATAAAGTAAATAATTCCAGTTACAAATAACGCCAGTAAAATATGATGCGATAACTGACTGTTTTCCTGTTTGTCACCGTTGAAAGTACTCAAATCGCAATTGAGCGCCCAGGCTATTAACCTTAGTGTTGAGGTGCGGGGAGTAACCTCGCCTCCCTCAATCCGTTGTATGGTTCTGATATCAATATTGCACGATTCGGATAGTTCTTTCTGTGTAATGCCTTTCTGATTTCTGATTTCATTTATTTTTATTCCAAGTTCGGGCTGATTCATAATAGTTGAATTTAGAAATTTAATTCAAAAGTAGTTCAGATTGCGGAAGGAAAACAAACATTTAGCCGTTCTTTTGTACGGCATAGATACGGCATTTATATTTTTCCTTATTTTTCCTGTACAGTTCATCGAAAAATGATTTTATCCCAACCAATTTGCCATTAAAAGAAGGATGGCTTCATAGTAGTGATTGGAATTTTACTTAAGATGGACATGTGGTTATTTGGGTGCATTGTGATATTAAAAAATACCGTACACTTCGACTGGCTCAGTGCACGGTATTTTTTGCAGTTTATTGTTTCGCTTTTCCTGCCAATGGGGTTTGCTTCGTTGGACCGAAGTTGGCATTCAATTCCCGCTCCATTGTAATTTTTTCTTCCTTAAAGGAAATTTTTGCCATATATCCGTGAGGGGTTTCGTCCATGTACATCATGAGTTGAAGTGTATCACCTGTAGTCCAACCCGCAGAAGTAGCCACCGAATGTTTTCCCCGTTGTGGAAATACATAAGAACCTTCTTTATACTCGCCAAAACCTATGGGCAGTGTGTAAGTGCTGTCACTGGTAAAAGTCATCGAAGGCTTGTCGCTTGTCAGATTAAATGCAATGGTTTTCAGGCCCCAGTCGTTTTCTTCAAGGGTATAGTTTATACCGGAAACCTTTTCGGCTATTGCAGCGCTTTTTTCACCTTTTACAGGGTTAAGTTTAAGAGCTGTTGTTTTTTCCTGCAGTGCTTTGAATGCATCATCGTCGGCCTTTAGCGGTTCGTCATTAAATGCCGGCAGCAAATATTTCCATACCAGATTCATAATGGCTCCCATGTCTTTGGTCCCCGAAGTGATAGCCAGCACGGCTTCCTGTTTGGGGAAAACAATGCAATACTGACCAAAAGCACCATCGCCACGATAGAGTCCGTGCCGGCACATCCAGAACTGATAGCCGTAACCCTGTTCCCAATCACTCTCGGGATTGCTGCCATTGGAGGTCTGGAACGAAGTGGCTTCTTCTACCCATGCCTCAGGGACCAGTTGTTTACCTTCCCATTTGCCTTTCTGCAGGTACAATTGTCCGAATTTGGCAATATCTTCTGTTCGGATGTTTAATCCCCACCCGCCAAAATTAATACCCTGCGGGTTCTTTTCCCATACGGGGTTTTCAATCCCAAGCGGCTGAAATATACGTGGCGTGAGGTATTCGGCAAGGGTTTGTTTGGTTACTTTCTGGATAATAGCCGAAAGCATAAAGGTTGCCATGCTGTTGTACACAAAGTGGGTTCCGGGCTTGTGCTGTACTTCGGCCGATAAGAATCCTTTTACCCAGCTTTCAGTATTCCGTGTGGTTTCAGCCGAAGGTTCCTGATTGTGACCGCTGTTCATTTTCAACAGGTCGCGGATGCGCATCGCTTTGAGATTATCGGATGGGTTAGCGGGGGTCTCCTCAGGGAAAAATTTGATTACCGGGTCGTTGATAGACAAAAGGCCTTCGGATTGCGCGATGCCGATGGCCGTTGAGGTAAAGCTTTTACTAAGCGAATAGAGCGTATGCCGGCTTTCCTGATCGTATGGATGCCACCATCCCTTTGCCACTTCCTTGCCATGGCGCATAAGTACAAAACTGTGCAGGTCGTTGGGTCGTTCACGCTCGGCGGCATTAATAAAATCGAGGATGGCTTTTGACGAGATGCCCTGCGACTCGGGTGTTTCTCCATTCCAGGATGATTTTTCTGTGGATGGCTTGCAACTTATTCCAAGAAAAATAGAAAGCATTAAAAAAGAATAACATAAATACTTCATGGGTGGTTTTTTAAGTGATAGATAAATATATTAAAAGTAGTAAGAATCAAGTCGTAGGTCGTAAGATAATACAGGAATTCAATATTGAATTGTGATATTCAAGTTTATGGCAAATTATGATCTCGCCGTTCTGTTAAAGGCAATTGTTAATCATTTATGTAAAACTGTGAGTTCACACCTGTGCAAAAAGAATCATATAATTATGTCCGTTCTTTCTAGCGCATTTAGGGCAATAAGCGTAATGCACATAATAATCCTTAGCCGTTTGCCCTTTTTCTTTCAGATATACATCCATTTCTTTCATAAACCGGGGAACGGCGTTATACGATCCGTCGAATACTCCGGCTTCGAAAGTTCCTGTAAGCTTTGTGTTATTTGTCCCTTCCGGTTCTTTTGTAACGGCATAATAAATTTCGGATTTGAAAGCCGAAGGGTCATGAAACATGATTAACGCATCGGTCTTGTCGGGGATAGCAGCATCGGCTTTTATAGCCATTTGGTGCATTTTCGTTATTTTCTTTCCAATGGTTGGAGGGAAGGGAATATGAAAAAGCGTAGGTATGGTTTCTTTAATGAAAAGTTTGTCTTTCCAGTTAAAAGTTTTTTTGTCCCATTTCTGAACGTCAAATTTAGGACAGCATTCCTGGTCCTGATTTTCCATGGCAGTATAAATTTTGTAATTAATGTAACTTTTTAATACAGAGGAAAATTATTGCAATCTTTTTTGAAAGTCAATAGTTTCTCAGGAATTATTACTGTTTGGTTAATCGACGAACAAGCAAATTCCTTTTTGCTTACAAAGCCAGCTTTTGCTTTTTTAGTCTGGATGTTAAGTCAAAACCGATACCTGCTGTTAACTCACTAAAGATCCGGATTTTGTTTCAGGGTTCATCACAATCCTTCTTTTCAGTATTTATAAATAGCTTTAGGAATTGCTGTTCTTTTATTGTGTCGTCAAACTTGTTATCAGACCGCTCAATATGATTGATCGCGCAATTCCACCACCCGAAGGTAGTAACATCCACTTTTGCATAATCAGACCTGTTAGCCGATTTGTATTGTTCTTCATACTTTTCCCAGACTCTCTCGGGACAACAATTGTTTTTAACAAGTATTGTAGTTAATTCATACCAGTCATTCAGCAAATTGTCTTTTCCGGCAATTAAGGCATCGGCATGTTTCTTTAAGCAGGCATCGTTGTAATGCCAGTTCTTTAAATACACCGGATTTATATATCCCTGATAAGCAATCCTCGAAAGTTGATATGTTTGCTCCAGTTCAATGATAATGCTTTTTTTCAGTTCGTTCCAGTAAGCTGTTTTTGGCAAATCCAACGTCTGTAACTGACTTATTTTAGTATTGTATTCTCTGTCTAATGAGTCGGGATTTAATGATGTGAGATCTTCCGGTTCGAAAACGGATGGTGTTTGAGTTATTTGATAAGTATAATTATATGTGAGACTGTAGCAGTTTTTTAATTGATTTTCGGTGTATTTGTGAACATCATAAGTACTTTCATATTCACAGGTTTGGTCGCTCCATTTAAATGTTTTTTTCTGTCCTGAGGAGTTGATAGTAAACAGGATTATAAGAATGGTCTGAAAGGCTTTCATTTGTCAGCTGGAATTAGATTATCTTAAAAATCAGGCGTTCGTCTTAAGGCTTAAAAATATGAAAAGTTTTGTTAAATATAAACCCGATCATATATTGCAATTACTGATTTCAACTGCAATAATGTTTCAATTAACCTGCTTTTTTAACATTCTTTACAACTTTCATAAATTATTTTTTTATAGTTTTAAAATACTAAAGGGTGGCCTTGGTGGAGTTGGATCTGGTTAGTAATATCATTTCGAAATTAATGATGCTGTTAATCATGACCGCAGGTTTGTCAGCCTCCGGATTTCTGTCGGGCTCTTTAATCATCCGTGGTTTAATTTTTTATTAGTCATTCATGAGCAACCGTTCTAAAAAGGTTTATTTTCTCACCTTCGTTATTTTTGGTTTATTTCTTACTTATTTTCTGTTGAATTACCGGCCCTCCGTTAAAGTCTTACGCTCCAAACTTGTAAATGACTTCCGTAATGAGATGACACTTAAAAAATATGTAATAGAAGGAGCCATACAAAAGGTTGTTGAAGGAGCCAAAAGCGTATCAAGCCGCTCGGTAATCCGCGATAAAATTGTTTCGTACAGGCAGGGTGAAACGGATTTTGAGGAACTGCAACGTTTCACTTATCCTAAGTATATGGAAGGCATAAAAGCACTCGATTCGTGTGTTTATGCTGCACGCTATGTGAGTGGCAAACTGTTGGTCGAATACAAGGGTGCAGATTTTAAAAATCCCGCTACACCAGTTGACTCCGGAGCGGTGAAAGCTTACCTTCTGATGCAGGGTCCGGCTTTTATTTTCGGGGCACAAACGCCCGTGAAACAAAAGGATGATATGTTGGCAACAGATGTTATTTTTTGCCGTCCGGCCGAATTGTTTAAGAAAATAGAAAATGCAGGTCTGAAGATTGATATCCTGAATGACAACAGTCGCAGTTCTTTGCTCAGGAAAGATACGGTTTTCTTAAAGGATGGCCGATTGATATTTGTAACGCCATCGGAATTAACAAATGCTCTTTACAAGTTTTCGGTGCCCGACACAAACTTCAGGCACGAGCTTAACACCTTCCGAAAACGACATCTGATAACGGCGGGCTTGTTTACTTTGCTGGTTATCCTGTTAATTCTCCTGATATACCAAAGCAGCAAACTTCATTTTTTTAAACAGGGAAAGTACCTCCAGGAGCTTGTTGACCAGAAGACGGCCGATTTAAACCGTGTGATCTCACAGCTGGAGAAAACCAATCAATCGCTGAGAGAAAGTGAAAAGCAGCTGAAAGAAACCAATCATACCAAAGACAAGTTCTTTTCTGTTATTGCTCACGATCTGAAGAATCCGTTCAATGCCATCATGGGCTTCTCCGAAATTCTCATTAGTAAGGGCGACAGATTATCTTCTGAAAAATCAGCTGAGTACTATTCGCATATATACGAGGTAGCAAAAAATGCCGAGGAACTTCTTGAGAACCTGCTTACCTGGGGGAAGACACAGGAAAGAGCTATTGTAATTCATCAGAAAAGAATAAATCTTTTTCAGATAGGGCAGGAGATGGTTATCAGGCACGAATCGTCTGCCAGGCTCAAGGATATTGATCTGGTCAATAATATTCCCCGAGGGATCCATGTTTTTGCCGATGGAAATATGATGCACACCATCCTCCGGAATTTAATTACAAATGCAGTCAAATACACACGGGAACACGGAACTGTAACAATATCGGCCGCTGTTAAAGATAACATGGTTGAGGTAATTGTTACCGATACCGGGGTGGGAATGGACGAGAGAACTTTAAATTCGGTGTTTAAGAAAGAGGAACTCAAATCGCGACCGGGTACCCGCAATGAGAAAGGAACTGGTCTGGGGCTAATGATTTGTAAAGAATTTATTGAGCAGCACAACGGCAGAATATGGGCTGAGAGCAAACCGGAGCAGGGGAGCAGGTTCATTTTTACGGTTCCGGTGGCTCAGGTGTGAGTTATTAAGGAACTGGTTTCGCCAGTTCGGGATTTTACATAACTCCGAATTCATTTAATTAAACCAAAACATTAATAACTACAATATTTTCCTACAGGCTACTGAATTACAAATTCAGCTTAGCGGGGGGAATCAAAAGGCAAATTACAACAGCTTAGCTGAGCAGGCGTTACAATCGCTGAGGGGTTGATAACAGTAAGGCAGAGAAACGTCTTTTGTTGTTTATATTGACAAAATAGTTATGATCATTTAATTCATTGCCTTTGAGAGTGCTTACAGATCAATCTGAATTTTAACCTTACCACCCAAACCCTTTTCAACTATATCGTAAAGGGTCTTTAAGGTCATATTGCTGGCATCATTCTCAATCCTGGAAATGTAACTCCTTTTTTTCTCCACTTTTTCGCCAAGTTCATCTTGTGTCATCTTTTTTAGTTCTCTTGCTTCGCGCAGCATTAATCCTATTTTGAATGACTTAAATTCCCGATCGAGCTGGTCCCTTCTTGGTGTTCCTTTTTCTCCGTATACCTCGTCTTTTAAATCTGCCCATGTTGTTGTATTATCCTTCTTCATAACCGTTTTCATTTATTTTTGTCCCTGTAATACTCATGCATTAACAATACCGCTTTTTCAATCTCTGATTTGGGAGTCTGTTGTGTTTTTTTCTGAAATCCGTTCAAGAGAATAACCAATTATCCCCGGTCGAAAAAGCAAAACACTCTCCAAATATCCGATCCCAACGAAATCCGGGCCTCATAAAGCCCCTTTTGTTCTTCGATGTGCTTTAAATATTTCTCAGGTATTCGCTGTTGAAACTCAATAATTTCAATAATCTTAAAAATTTTATTCTGGACTTTCTTAGGCTGTTTAAGTAAAAAATCCTTAAAGTAATCTTTATAAGCAATTACAGTTCGAATACGTTCCATTTAAAACATTTGAAACAAAGGTAACTTATAAGTTACATTTTTGCGAGGATAGTCTCAACTTTTCCAGGAAACTAAATGAATTCCGGTGAATTTTCAATCACCCCCACCAGACCTTCATCCACTTATCCGACACTTTTTTAGCTTCCGCGTAATTGTCGACCACTACAATTAACTGGTTCGAATGATCGCTGTATTGTGTGAGTATGTTTACATGGGCATTTGCCAATTCTCTGCAAAACATGCCTAATTGTCCGGGTACATCTTGCCGGAGTTTTTGTATAACTACATCGTTTATTTTTATTACGGTAATTCCGGCTTTGATTAAAACTTCTTTTGCCCTCTCGGCTTCCTCAACTAAAAAATGTGCAATTGAGTACTCTCCGTTATTAAAAACACCTCCACCTTCAAGGCTGATTTTGTGTGCTCCCAAGGTCTCTCCTAAAAGAGCCAGGGTTCCAGGTTTGTTTTCGAGTACAATTTCCAGATCTTTCATATTGTAGTTTTTATTTGTGAAATACTTTGCTGTCCGATGGTGCCTGATCTCTTTCGGTCATTCCGTAATCCCTTAGCACAGTTGCTACCCGGAGACGGTAATTTTCGAAAACCGAACTTCGGCCTTTTTCCTGAGCCATTCTGTGTAACTCAATATTACGCCATTGCTTTATGCTTTCTTCGTCTCTCCAGAACGATAACGACAGTACCTTCTCAGGATTTGAAATACTCTGAAATCGTTCAATAGAAATAAAACCATCGATTTTATTAAGCTCTGGTCGTAGTCCGGCTGCGATATCCAGATACTCATTCCATTTTCCTGCTGCAGGTACTGCTTCGAATATTACTGTTACCATCTTTCATGTTTTTAATGTTTGGGCAAAATTAGAGTAATGCTTACTTTTATATTTCATTTTATATTGAAGTATGGAAGCAGAGGAAAAATTCATTTTAATTTCTACTTTGATATGTGAGCCGGCGCGTGCCAGGATGCTTTGGAATTTGCTCGACGGTCGCGCCTATACTGCTGGCGAACTTGCTATAGCTGCCGATGTTTCGGCTACCTCGGCCAGCAATCATTTAGCAAAGTTGCTCGACGCTGAAATTGTAAAGGTTGAGGTTCAGGGCCGCCACAGATATTTTTCGTTCGCAACTCCCGAGGTTGCCTACGTTATTGAAGCGTTAGCCAATCTGGCAAGTGATAAACCGGCAAAGCCCGGCAAAATATTTGCAACCCAGGGTGTAAAGTATTGCAGAACCTGTTACGATCATCTTGCAGGATATCTAGGTGTTACCATTGCCGAAGCCATGGAATTGAAAGGCTATCTGCAGAAATATGAAAAGGAGTACCAGGTGACAGGGACGGGTTGGGACTGGTTTCGCCAGTTCGGTATTTTGCAGGAAGAGCTCACAGGCAAACGTCGCCCGCTCACCCGGCAGTGTCTGGATTGGTCGGAACGACGACCACATTTGGCAGGACTGCTTGGTTCACTGTTTTTGAATAAGGTAGTGGAACGACATTGGTTTAAACCAGTTCAATTCTCACGCGAGATGGTTATTACAGCCAAAGGCAGCAAAGAGCTTTATGAACTGTTAGGAGTGAAGTTAACATAAGGGCAAAGCACATGCCCTCAAAGGGTTATTCTTTTGTTAAACGGAATTGCAACCATTTATTATTACGATCCGTATTTAGCGAGTTTGTAATGCGGTTTACCTGCTAACAAACGTTTTTGAATATCCATGGCTGCTGGCACAGTTAGCGGAATACGGTCCGGGATTTATTAATTTCTGAACTTATAAAGGTAATTTTTACTGAAAATTTATACTAAAACTTACTTAACCCGTTATGCTGAAACCAGATTCTTTGGAATTTGAAAAGGAGCCTCCTTTGGGCGACAATTCATGCCTTAATCGTTCCGAACCAACCGACAATACAAGCCCTCTGAATGAATCGGATACTTCTGTTAGTGTTGCTGATTTTTCTGATCAGGTAAACAAACCATCCGGATCCATAAACCTATCCCACTGTCGCGAAAGGGAACTGTATACTTTGCTGGAAAATTCACCCGATATTATTGTTCGTTACGATACCAGCCTGAATCGTATTTATGCCAACCGGACCTATATTCAACAGACCGGTTTTTCAGAACAGGAGGCTGTTGGAGTTTCTCTTTTTGATAAGAATGTTTTACCCGAAACTACAGCGTTACAGTTCAGGCAAATGTTACAGAATGTTTTCCTGACGGCTGCTCCTGCAGAGAAAGATTTTGAATGGACTGACCGTTACGATGTTTTTCATTGCTTTTCGGTTAGGGTAATTCCCGAATTTGATCCTCAAGGCCAACTCGAGAGTTTTATGGCTATAGCCCGTGATATAACAGACAGGCGAAAATCGGAGTTGTTGCTGCAGCAGCGCGAGAATGAATATCGTGTATTGGTCGAAAATTCGTCAGAATGTATTGTACGTTTCGATAAAAATTGCAGAATTGTATTTGCCAACCGGCATGTTTTTTCACTTTTGCGGTGTTCCGAACAAAAGCTGATTGGGAAAACTCTTCTTGAGCTATTTCCTGAATTTTTACACGAAATTGGCAGGAAAGAGATAGGAATTTACACATCGGCTCTTGAGGAGGCTTTGGTGTTGGGCGAAAAACGCGAATTTGAAATGAACTTCATGCTTCCTGCCGGTAAATTCTATTCTTATAAGGTGGTTGTATTGCCCGAAAAGGATCTGCAGGGAAATGTTACAGGACTAATTTCCTTTGGGCGAAATATTACCGAATATAAAAAAACAGAAAACGATTTAAGGGAAGCGCAAAACCGTCTGGAGGCTATTATTTCCACCATACCTGATTTGCTCTGGCTAAAGGACAAAAACGGAGTTTATCTTTCGTGCAACAAAGCTTTTAAGGAGTTTTTCCGGGCAACCGAAGACCAGATCATTGGCAAAACGGACTATGCCTTTGTAAAAAAGGAAATTGCTGAGTTTTTCAGGGCAAAGGACCGCGAGGCCATTGCGGCTGGAAAGATTTGTATCAATCAGGAGGTGATTAATTATGCAGACCATGAAGGTATACTCGAAACCCGGAAAGTGCCTCTGTATAACACAACTGGCGAACTGGAGGGTGTGCTTGGCATTGCCCGCGAAATAACTGAGCGCATTAATGCTGACAAGGCATTGAGCGAAAGCGAAGAGAAATTTTCATCAGCTTTTCGTAGTAGTCCATCGGCCTTTGCTATCATAAACCTAAAGAAAGATACTATTCTCGACGCTAACGATAGTTTCTGCAAGTTGACGGGCTACGACCGCGAAGAAGTGATAGGAACCAGAGCTTCCGATCTGCGGGTTTTTTCACCTTCGCAGAAGTTTTTGGAGAAACGGCGTGATTTTTACCGGAATGGGAAAATCAAAAATCTGGAGTTTCACTTCCTTCACCGCAATGGTTACAGCAGATGGGGGCTGGTGTCGGCCGTTAAAATTAATGTTGGAGGCCAGGCATGTATTCTTTTTCAGATCATTGATATTACCCGCCGCAAAAGGATGGAAAAGAAACTTCTCGACGAACAGTTTAAACTTTCCGAAGCCCAGAGAATTGGTAAGATTGGTTCATGGGAGTATAACTTCGAAACTTCTCAGGTTAGTTTTTCCAGGGAAATTAATAATATTTATGAAATAGATCCGGAAAGATTAACAACAACCTATACAAAGTTTTTGGAATGGGTGCATCCTGATGACCGGGACTTTGTGCAGGAAGCTATAAAGAATTCAGTAATTCATCATAAACCCTGTATTATCGAGCATAGAATTATGTTTCCTGACGGGAAAATTAAATATGCGTTCCAGCATAGCGAGGCTTTTTACGACGACCGGGGTAATCCTCAACGAATGATAGGAACCATACAGGATATTACATTTAAAAAGGTAGCAGAACTGGAACTTCTGCAAGCCAAAGAAAGCGCCGAAGAAAGTAACCGTTTGAAATCGGCTTTTCTTGCCACCATGAATCATGAATTGCGCACTCCCCTGAATCATATCATAGGTTTCAGCGATATCATCATCAACCAACCCGAAAAAGCACCCGATTTTGTTGAGGTAATTAAATCCAGTGGACAAAAACTACTCGACATTGTAGAAGACATATTTCAGCTTGCACTTGCCGAGCAATCGGAAATTATCCTCAGAAACGATTCTTTTAATTTGGGATGTATGTTTTCCGACAGTATCCAGGTGTTATCAGAGATTCTTGAAGTGTCGGGCAAAAGGAAGGTTATTGATCTCTTGTTTTCTCCTGAAGAGAGTCTTTTAAATAAGCATGTTATTGGCGATTTGAATAAAATAAATCAGGTATTGGGCAATCTCTTCAAGAATGCAGTAAAATTCACCGAAAAAGGGTTTATCGAATTTGGAATGAATATGAAATCACCAGGTTCCATCACATTTTTTGTTCGCGACACAGGGATGGGCATTCCAAAAGACAAGCACACGGTAATATTTGAATTTTTCCGTCAGGCCGACGACTCAAATACCCGCAAGTATGGCGGGATAGGTGTAGGGTTGGCTATTTCGAAACGAATAACTGAAGTGCTGAAAGGGAAACTTACCTTTATTTCGGAGCCACATCAAGGGAGTACTTTCTATTTTAGTATACCCGTGGAGGAAGAATGAAAATAGTGCCATAAACAAAATCACAACTTTACGTTTTAGCATTGTAACCAATTTGGAACCTAACCCAAAAAAGATTTAGATATTATGAGATTAAGCTTTTTTCTTTTCGCCTTATTTCTTCCGTATCATATATTTTCATCAGCTGAAAATAGCACAGCTCCTTATATCCACAATAAATAACATCAAAGTATTAAGCCTATAACACTTCCTTCAGAAACATCAGGGTATGCTGCCAGGCTCTTTTGGCCATGACTTCGTTGTAATCGGCCGATTCAGGATTTGTAAAAGTATGTTTGCAGTAGGCATAGGTAATAAGCTGCCAGTCGGCTTTTCCTTCGTTCATTTCTTTAATTAATGCATCTAAAATTTGTGGAGTTACACCCTGGTCCTCGGCTGGATTTTCAACAAGGATCTTTGTACTGATTTTACCATTGGGGCGACTGGCTTCTTTGCTCAACCCTCCGTGAATGCTCACTACTCCGGTAACCGGAAGATTTGCGCGTGCCGCTTCGAGCGCCCCTGTTCCTCCGAAGCAATAACCAATTACAGCAATTTTGCCCGGATCAGCGCCGGCTTTTTTGAGCTGGTCCAGAGCGAGTTCTATTCTGCGCTGGTATGCCTTAAAGTCTGTTTTATAAGAACTTGCAATCTTCGCGGCCGAAGCATTGTCGGCGGGGACATTGCCCTCTCCGTAAATATCGGCTACAAACGCGATGTATCCCTGTTTTTCAAGATCCAGTGCTGCCGTGCGTGCCTCATTGTCGATTCCTTTCCATGCAGGAAGTACCAATACCCCCGGTAATTTCTTACCTGCATTGGAAGTAACCAGTCCGTTGAGTTTTTGTGTACCGTCGGTATAAGCAACGGGTTTTAACTGCTGGGCATACGATGCTGCCGATATTAATACCATAACTGCTGAAATAATAATTTTTTTCGGGAAATAACCTGTACCCATATTGCTGGTTTGCGAGAGGTGTTTGCCGCATAAATGGCCGGCACCTTTCATGAATGTTTTTGCGTAGCTCATATCTGTTTTATTTTGGTAACTATTCTGTAGATAAAGTTTTTAGGTACACTTTAAACAGCAATAAAGAGCGGTTGTTCAAAAATGATTCTCAGAACTTTGTGCTTCTCAGGCCTTCCTCGGCATGGAACTGTTTATTGGATGATAATTCCCGGGAAACGTACCGGAAATCTATCGGGAGAATTTAGGCTGTTAACTCTTGTATTTCTCTGGTGTAATCAGCATTTTTCAAAAGTTACACAGAAGACCACGGAGGAGGCACGGAGAACCACAGAGAAATACAGGATGATACCCTTGGTATTTTTCTACCATAACCAAAATCACAACTTTACGTATTAGCATTGTAACCAAGAATACTAACCCATACGCCGCATAAATATACCATGACATTAAGATTTTTGATACCAATACTCAATAACGACCATATTAATTCGATTGCATAAATGAGTTTCAAACCAATATATACATACCAGCACATTCGCAAAGAGATCAGGGAATTTGGAGATGATTGTTTGGATAAAAAGATAACGCGGTTGGAGAGGAGAGAGGATCGTTGCCTTTGTGGTTTTAAATTGCACCACACTTCTTTAATACTAACCCAAAAATTTTTATCATGATTAAAATTAAGTTTTCGGAAAAGCCTGAACCCGGAGTAAAGGGTGGCGGTACCAAAAAGTTTTATGCTCATGTAGTAACCGATGGCGAAGCAACCATTGACGAACTTGTAAAAGATATAGAAAAATTCAGTTCTCTATCCGAACCCGACATTCGTGGAGTTATAGTGGCTCTCGAAAATGTTATCCAGAATAAGTTATCGGATAGTAAAATTGTAAGGCTCGAAAAGCTGGGATCGTTATACCCTTCGGTAAGCAGCGAAGGTGTTGACGATCCCAAGGACTTGGCTTCCAGTATGGTTAAAGAAGTAACCATTAATTACAGGCCTGGCGAACGTCTGAAAAAGGCAATTAACGATGCCGGTTTTAAAATTGTTAAATAATTAATTCACAAGTAAGTGTGGCGAGCACGTAAGGTTACAACCTTACGTGCTTTTTTATTTAAAAAAACGAAGCTTCGTTTTTCAAAGAAGAAGCTTCGTTTCAGCAAAGATGAAGCTTCGTTTTGGTAAAAAGGAAGCTTCGTTTTGGGTAAGAAGAAGCTTCTGCCTTATATTTTACTTTGCATATCCATGGCTGACCTCCAATGTATTTAATTAATACGTAATCATTATAAACACGTGCGATCAGGTCTTTATAGGCTATTGAATTACAAGTTCACCTATGTTCCAGGCTGAATTGTGAATTGGGCTTAGCTGGGGTGTGAGAGGCTTACCCTGTCAGATAACGCTGGCAGGATGGTCTACTCGATTGGCGGTTCGTTGTTTTTCTTATTCCGTTATCTTTATTTTTTGTCAATATTGTTTTTTCTGATTTTTTATTACATATTGACAGTCAGTATTCTAATCTGTTTCTTTCAGCTTCTTCATCCATTCGCTTTGCTTCGGCTAAGTATCCTTGTTGCCTTCGCTTAAACATCTCAGCGACATTTGGATATTTATTCTTAAAATCATTTGCTAATTTTTCAAAGTAAGCAGCTTTTTCTCTTTCAATATCTCCACCATCGAAAGCTCCTCTTGTTGAAGAACCTCTTTTGTTATACATAGCTGAAGAATAACCACTTTTCAAGCTGTCCGTGTTTATTTCTTCAATAATCTGAAATATTTTTTCCTGTGGCCATTCTTGAATATTTTCAGGATATTCAGCTAATACCTTTCCAATTTCAGAATCAGCAACATTTAATCTACCAGCTGATTCTGCTAAGGTTCTCGCTTTAATAATCCAATCTTTTAAAACTACTTCATCAATAGAATTATCTTCCTTCATCCCTGGTATTTTCTTCCACGAATGAAGCAAGTGATAGGCTTGTTTTGCTCTATTTTGAATAACTTCATTCGAAATACCTTCCCGTTCTTTTTCCAACAATGCTTTGTCTTTAGGAATATAAATCCATTTTAAAACTTCAATGAAAAAATCTGGACTATTTGACAATTCTTCTTCTAATATTTTAGGGTTTCTTCCTGTACCGTATGAATCCAAAATTGAAAGATACAGCCACTCCAAATGAATGAGGGTTGATTTATCAATATCTGATCGCTTGTCAAGTTCTTCAAAAATCCGTTCTATTTCATAACCATTGAAGCGAGGTGTTTCATTTGCTTCCTCAATCGCTGCCTTTTTCAACATTTCAGAAAGCAGATTACTTGATATTACATTTGCAAAATGTGAAGCAATGTCTATTGCAGAAAAGAATCTTTTGTGCTTTAAAAGCATTTCAATTCCGATTGCCTTTTCATCATCGGTAATGTGATAAAAATGTGGACTGATATTTTGCCAATATTCATTTTGTATTTCTTCATCTAATGAAGACACAAAATCCCACAAATGTCGATTTTGATTTAGCGGAATAAGTACATTAGAAAGTGCTTTATTGCTAAATTTCTTTTCTTGTAGTTGTTTGAATAATGATTTTATCCAATCAAATTTTTCTATGATTGATTTTTGATAGATAAAGTTGTGAGCAAAACCAATGAGACTTTTTTCATCATACAAATTCTCACAAACTGTAAGAACATCTTCCTGATTTGTGATTACGTCAGCTAAAGCACCGCCCAAAAGCCAAAATTCTTTAACTTGTTTTCGTAATTCTAAGGTTGGTTTTAAACCTAATTCTTGAAGAAAAACAGTCACTGCTGTTTTTCTTGCTTCATCAATGCGCTTTTGTTGTTGCTCGTATCTTTTTTCTGATACATTGGGTTCATATTTAAATCCTTCCGGGAACTCAGGCCAATGTTTATTGAAAAGCCAAATGTATTTATGAATAATGTCTGGTGGCTGAAGTTTGTTATACAAATTTTCTAACCGCACTAACTCGGATTCTGGTAAAGCCCAATCGGTATCAGGATGCGACCTGTGATGATTCAAAATACCCCTGATTGCTTCCCAAGTTAAAAATTTTTCCTGCTTAACATTTGGGTAAATTACGTCAGCCCAATCTAAAACCCTTTTTCTGTCTTTAGGTGAAAGATTAGTTGTTTCTACAATAAGGTGAGAAAATTTTTCTTCATCATTATCAAACAGGTTTATGAGCATTTCTATTACTGCGGAATGCGTATTCCATATTTCTTGATAAGTGTAAGTAAGATTGGTATTCTTATCAAACATTCGCCAACGCATTTTATGTGTTGGATGTGCGATGCCGTGATGGTCGGGAAGCATTCTAATTAAAAGAGACCAGCCTGATTCTTTTTCCTTTTCGGTAATGTATTTTAGAATTTCTATTCTTTCATCATATGATGCAAGAGTTTGAAAATGCCATGGTTTGAAAATTTCTGAAACACTATTCAATGGTCTGTTTGATAAGCTACCCCCAGGGTCAAGTCTTGAAAGTTTTAGCAAAACCAAACTTGCATCCCTTAAATATTCGGGGAACCAAGCCAAACTTTCAAGTGCCCATAACAAACCCGTGTGATGACTTGTTTTGTGCAAAAAACCATCTTTCTCATTAAACATATCCATTATTTCGGGCTGTTCTTTTGCCAACGAATTTTTTACTGCTTTGAGAAAACTTTCAGGTGACACTTCTGAAATAAGAGGTAATTCGTGGTCAACGGAAATCCACATTTCTCCACTTGCGTTGTTGAGTAAATCAAAAATGATATTATCAACCCAATTTTGGGGATTATCAAGATTTGGAATTTTTAATCCATTCAATCGTCCAACTAAAGTTAAAGATTGTGTTAGACCTTCTCTTGACCAGTTAGAGTATTTGTTTTTTTTGTTGAAATAAGCTGCCAAACTGTTTTCGTCCGCAGGTTCGAGTATCGGATTTCCGTTTTTGAATGCTAATGCATAACACTCTTGAATGTTCTGAAAGTCTTTAGATGAAAGGTAAGATGTAAGAGCTGTCCACAAATCCAGAGGTGAAGTTAACCTCCAAGTTTCACCTATTTGGATAATGGGCGATTCTTCAAAGTTTTTCCATTTGTTTAAGATAACTAAATAGTCAGAATATTTTTGTTCAGAAAGCCTTTCAATTAGTTCAATATCCCCAATAAATGTTTCATTCCATCGTCCTATTATTAGAGCTGGAATTATCTCACGGATGTTTTCTTTCTCTATCCATTTTGCTTTGTAATGCGGAAAACCAAGTAGCTTTTTGAGTATAGTAATGTTTCTGCCTGATTCTCTAGAAAATTTCTCTGCATCTTCATTTGATATGCCGCTCTTTACTAGTGCCCTGATTTGATCATCTCTATCAATTGTTGGTAGAGTAATTGTTTCTTGATTAAAGTCATCATCTGCACCGAGAGGGACTAAAACGTGGTTTCCTTTTGATACAGCTAAGTAAAGAGGTTGCGCTTCGTCAAATCTTGGAATAAGATTTAAAGTAGAGGTTATATTGTTCCTAACTATTCCACGAAAATTACCTTCAGTATCAACGACTAATGCTTTGGAAAAAAATCGGTCAAACTCTTCTGTTGGGAATAATTTTGCTGAAGCAATTATAAATGCAATTGCTTCAATCTTTGTTGATGCTTTTATTCCTTTGATTGTTGGGTCTCCTTTTAATGCTGACAATAACAAGTCTTTCTCATATTCTCTTCCTGCTACTACACATTCTGGTGAAAGAACCAATCCTTTTGGACCAATTGACCATTCTTCCCAGAATTCGTCCGCTGACATTATACCATCAAATGGATATGTTCCAACTCCATCTTGCGACGCGAGCCAACGAGAAACAGAAATTGCATTATCAAGCCATTGCTCTAAGTCAATTGAATCATATACTTTTACTTCTTTCCAATGATTTTCAGCTTTTTTCTCTGCAATCCATTCGTCCTTTTTTGTCCAAAGTCTTGGCGTAACAAATATGAAAACAGAATCACTAGGTGTAAAACCTATTGGATTTGCTTTTCTTTTATCATAATCACCATCGGCTTTCCCTTTGCAGTCATTAGTGGTACCAAGTTCCCACAAAGAAATTCCTTGAGGGACGTAAGCAGTTTCAGTTTCACAATTCACTATACCGTCCCAACCTCCAATATAAGTTGCACTTCCCGAAGGAAGATTCGCTTTTGTGCTTGCAGGTGTTGTTGCTCTTACCAATCTTGAAATAAGATAAGGCAGAATAGCTTTTGAAAAGGTAGTGTCAGCCCACCTCTCAAGATTGTCTCGTGTTACAAGTTTCATATTGCATTATTTCTTTGTATTCTGCAAGATGCTGTCATTTTTACAATGACAGCCAACATTCTTATATCCCCAATTGCTAATATATCCTCTATATCATTATATGTTTTTCCTGATGATTTGTGAAGAAAAGAATGCCATGCATGTTAGTTTAAATGTCGGTCTTATGGTTACTAAATTACTTTAGCCAATTTACAAATTTTTAATAATGGAGCTGCAAAGTGGAGGGTATTATTGGTCACATTTTTATAGGATTGTTTCAAATCCTTTCCATATTAACCAAATTGCAAAGGCATATTCCTGCAAAGCAAGGGGCATATTGAGAAGCATATAGTTGGGTGAGTTTATTTTCACATATTTTAGCCATACAAAAATACTTGCCAGTATTGCTATTGCTGCGCCCACAATGCCCCATAGGGAAAGCCAGGCTGGGATCAGCTGCGATTGAAGGGTTACGGAGTAGAGCATTATGCTGCTTATGCATAAAGTAATAATCATGGCCACATGATTTACAAAATCCCGGGCGGCTTTTAGTCTGTCACCTGCATGTTTATAATTAACTGTAGTTGATGAATTATGTTTGGCATATTTCTTACTAACCCTCAATAGGATTAAGAGTAGTATGGTGCCAGCTGCAACCAGCAGGGCTGCTAAAGTTCTAAAACCAAGAAATCCAAGGGCTAATGTTTCGTTGTGTATTTTAAGTACGGGA
>JAJYAG010000102.1 GCA_021779665.1 Bacteroidota bacterium
GAATGGGTCCGCTGGTGAAAAGTTTTTTCCCCTGGCCCAGCGTTAACGGGTGAATCATAAGCCAGAGCTCGTCTACCAGATCGTGCTTAAGTAGCAGCTGGATAAGCTCGCCGCTGCCCCACACCTGAATGTCGGAGCCATTGGAACCTTTAAGTTTTTCAATATCGGCGACACCGGTGATAAAAACAGAATTATTCCAGTGGGACTTATTCCGGGTTGTGGACAGCACATATTTGGTAACATCGTTGATACCCGGCCAATAGCTCGCATGTTGTGGCCAGTAGTTCTCCCATATGTCAAAAGTTTTCCGCCCCAACAGCAGATCGGCCGGCTTTAACAGCCTTTCCATCAGCTTGCCCGAAACTTCGTCATCGTAAGGTGCCACCCAGCCACCATATTCGAAACCATTTGAGGTATCTTCCTCCGGAGCACCGGGACCTTGTATTACCCCATCCAGGGTGATCATAGATAAAACAATAATTTTTCTCATAATCAACTATACATAATTCGTTAAACCCAATTCATTACATTTTGTTTTAGAACAAATTTCGTAAACAAAGGCAAGACATTGGTTATGTGGGAACGACAAATCCGGTGGCTGAAAATGACAACTTAAGAGCACACGTTACAAACGGGCATTAAATATTTATTAGATTCTTATATAGTAGGTTTGTGGAAATTATTAAGTTCTTTTCTTGAAAACCTTATTTCTAATTGTATTTTAACCTTAGTGCAAAAGGTATCAAAAGGAATTTTAACCTTATTACCCTATTTTAATGGGGATACAGATTCAACATATTCCTGCTTTATTCAGGGTTGCTGGTTAAGTTATTCGAATATTTAAAGCAAAAGAGATTACTTCTTTAAGCTTCAGATTTTATATCCTTTTTACATTTAACGATTTAATAAACTCTGTAAATTCCTGCAATTCGTTTTCAGAAAACATTTTCTTATCGAGTAAGGTCGCTACCATTTTTCCCTGATAAAACATGAAAAACCTATTTGTAACTCTGATCTGATAAAAATGAGTCCATTTTTGGGTTGAGTCAACGGTTTCTCCTTTTATCCGAATGGCTTCATTGGTAAGGTAATAATCCAGTTTCTCCTGAAAAATTTTGCTTGTATTATAAATTCTTTTAATCTGAAAGAGCGTAAAAAAGGGAAGCAGTACAATTAGTACAATGGGAAAGATTAAAAAATAATTAGACGAAGATTGATCAGCCATTTCGTTGGTACTATTCAGAAATGAAAGTACCCACATCAGCACTATCCCAAGCACAACCAGATAAATTGGTCTCCTGAAGCTTAATCCAAAAATCAGATTTCGGTAATCTTTATATGAAATCTGGCCAGTTAAACTAATGTTTAATTCCTTTTCATATTCAACAACCTCAACTAACTTTTCTTTTTTAACCTTCTTAATCCCACTTCTTAACCCGATGATGAATAAAGAAGTCATAATCAAAAATCCAAACGAAGAAGTCAATACTTCCTGACCGGACATTTCCATTTGCTTCCCGTTTATAATACCAGTGATAAGGAGACTAAGGACCATCCCAAAGCTTAATAAAAAAAAGGAGCATACAACAATTAGTATCCAGCCGGTTAGTTTGTTCATAACATCAGGTTTAGGTTCAGTAAGTTTACAGTTGTTCAATGCCTCTAATATACAAATTTGATTTGGATGAATAGCTCGCAACAAATGCGGTAAAATTTTACTGAGGCTTATACCAACAAAAAAAGCTGAATCTATGTTCAGCTACCTCATTATCCGTATTTTAGAGAAAGTTTTTGGCGGAAAAAGTATTTCCGCCCGTTTTAATATTCTTCCTCGTTGAAGAAAAAGTCGTCTTTACTTGGATAGTCAGGCCAAATATCTTCTATACTCTCATATATTTCTCCTTCGTCTTCAATTTCCTGTAGGTTTTCAATTACTTCAAGTGGCGCACCTGAACGAATTGCAAAGTCAATGAGCTCCTCTTTTGTTGCAGGCCAGGGAGCATCTTCAAGTTTCGACGCCAGTTCTAAAGTCCAATACATAGGGCTAACTTTTTATAAATTAACTAAATAGATTTTTCAAAGGTTGGCTGAAATTATAAATATTTTTTTAATTTACAATCTAGCTTTCCATGGAATTTCTTCAATGTTAAAATCTTTTGTAAGCTTGCGGGCTAAAACAAACAGATAATCAGACAGTCGGTTGATATATTTTATCAATTTATCAGGTACAAAAAAATTCTCCGAAAGACGAACAACTATCCGTTCGGCCCTCCGGCAGATCGTTCTTGCAACATGGCAGTGCGATATGGCTATGTGTCCTCCGGGCAACACAAAACTCGCAAGCGGTTCAAGTTCTGCATCCATTTTATCCATTTCCTGTTCCAGTTCCCTGATATCCGAATCGAGTATCTCAGGAATCTTAAAACCACAGTCCTCACAATCGGCTGCAAGGATAGCAGCGCAGATCATCAATCGGTCCTGAATCTGGATCAGAAAATTCTTTTCATCGGCGCCGATTTCCATATCGCGCAATAAGCCGATGTACGACAGCAGTTCGTCAACTGTTCCGTAGGCCTCAATCCGGTCGTGCGACTTTGGAACTCTTTTTCCTCCAATTAAAGAGGTTTGTCCCTTATCTCCGGTTTTTGTGTAAATCTTCATTGATATATTTGTTAAACTATCCGGCCATTCAAAAGAATAGCATTTTAAAGTACGTTTCTTGAAACGTACAGGCCTTAGTTATGTTTTATTGTTGTTGAAAAGTTTATAAAGTTGTTTATACAGCCGCCTTTTCAGGTTTCTTGGTAACATCGGTCTCAACCAATCCATCCCTCAACCTTACAATACGATGCGCATGCTGGGCAATGTCCTCCTCATGCGTAACCAGTACAATGGTATTGCCTTTGGAATGTATTTCGGCAAACAGGTTCATGATATCGACTGATGTTTTTGAGTCGAGGTTACCAGTAGGTTCGTCGGCAAGAATGATGGTAGGCTTGTTAACAAGCGCCCGGGCTACCGCCACACGTTGCCGCTGACCACCTGACAATTCATTGGGTCTATGGCTCATGCGGTCCTTCAGACCAACCTGATCCAGTACAGTATGCGCTCTTTCAATGCGCTCTTCTTTAGGAACTCCGGCATAAATCAGAGGTAACATTACATTTTCGAGTGCCGAATAGCGGGGTAATAAGTTGAAGGTCTGAAACACAAAGCCAATTTCCTTGTTCCGGATCTCGGCCAGTTGGTTATCTTCCATTTTACTTACGTCGAGGCCGTTCATATAATAAGCGCCACCAGTTGGCGTGTCGAGGCAACCTAAAATATTCATCAATGTTGATTTGCCGGAACCCGACGGTCCCATAATGGCCAGATACTCGTTGCGGTGAATGCTGAGGGTGACTTTACGCAACGCCTCAACAACCATTGAACCTACGCGGTAGTGTTTGAAAATGTCCTGAAACCTGATGATTTCTTCCATGTGAGTTAAGTTTTTAGATAGGGGTTTAGGAATTTAGGAGTTTAGGGGTTAGGAAATATGAATAAATTAATCACAAAAGAAAATTAAAATTACAAAGTTTTGATATTCATTCTTTCATTCTTTCATTTCTTCATTTTTAACCTGCAGCCTATCCCGATAGCTATCGGGACCTATAGCCTAAAGCCTTTTTTTAACAAATATACTAGTAAAATAATGTAAAACTCTCTTTTTGAAGCTTTGGATTCAATAAAACAATGCCCATTCGAAATAAATCCAGACTAACTCTTGTTTTCGGATGGTTCTGAATTTCGCCCCATGCTTCCATCATTCCCGGCGACCAGTTGATATCGTCGAAAACAAAAACGGTATTCTCATGACTATATTCCAGAATATCATTAAAATATTTCAAAGTCGATTCCCTTTTGTGGTTTCCGTCAATAAAAGCTAAGTCGATTTTACCGGCAGCCTGCAATACCTTTGGCAATTGCTCATCGAAATTACCAGTAAAAATTACAGCATTCGGAGTTTCCTTTTGCAACATAGATGATGCCAAACTCGCCTTTTCAGCCGATCCTTCAATAGAAAAAACTTTTCCGGAAGGATTTCCCAAGGCAAGATACAGGGTTCCCATCCCCAGACAGGTTCCTAACTCCAGCATATTTTCAGGTTTAAATTCCCTGGCAAGATTATAAAGCAATCTGCCGTAATGATGAGGAGTCGATTCTTTTTGAGCGATATTTTTTATCTTTTTATAGCCTGAACGGCTTGAACTGCGTGCCCCCAATTCAGAAACCAGCAACTTTTCATTACTCCAAATCAGTTGCTGTCGGTAATTTTCTATTTTGCGAAAGACATCATAGTCTATATCTTTGGAAAAAACCTCATTTATCAACCTGAACAAAAAGGGAGAATGGATTCCATGCCCTGTATTGTGCGGTAATGTAAGATAGTATTTTATACCTTTGGCAATTAACCTTCGGTGTATCATATTATTTAACGAAGGAACAGATGAACAAATATTTGGAACAAGATATAAAATTTCTTCCGGGTGTTGGTCCCAAACGTGCCGAATTATTCAACAAAGAGCTGAATATATATACGGTTGAAGATCTTTTGTATTTTTTTCCATACAAATATATCGATCGCACAAGGTTTTACACCATCAAAGAAATTGATCCGTCGCTGCCCAACATCCAGGTTCGGGGAAAAATAACCCGTTATACCAAAGAAGGGAAAAAGCCAAAGGAACGGTTGATTGCTAAATTTACCGATGGCACAGGCATCATCGATCTTGTGTTTTTTCAGGGACTGAAGTTTGTGCTCGAAAACTACGAACCGGGCAAGGAATACATTATCCTCGGGAAACCGAATGTATACAATGGTTCACTCAACATTATCCACCCCGACATTGAAGCTGTGGATAAAATGGAAGGTCAGATAAATGCTTCGCTGCAGCCATTTTACAACACCACGGAAAAGCTTAAGAGCAATTTTATAACTTCGCGTACCATTCAAAAGTTTCAGAATAACCTTTGGAAGGACCTGAAGCAACGTATCGACGAGAAACTTCCCGATTACCTGCTCAAGCGGCATAATCTGCCCGGTTTGCACGAGTCGCTCTTTAATATTCATTTTCCCCAGTCGCCCGAGGCTTTGCGCCGGGCACAATTCAGGCTGAAATTCGAAGAGCTCTTCCTGATCCAGCTCGATCTGCTGAAACAGAAATACAACCGCTATCACAAACTCGACGGACTTATCTTTGGGAAAGTTGGCGAGACTTTCAATAATTTTTACAGTCATTACCTGCCTTTTTCGCTTACCAATGCACAAAAAAAAGTTATTAAGGAAATTAGGAAGGATTTAGGCTCGGGCAAGCAAATGAACCGGCTTGTGCAGGGCGATGTTGGCAGCGGCAAAACGCTCGTTGCATTAATGACCATGCTGATTGCCATCGACAATGGATTTCAGAGCTGCATGATGGCGCCTACTGAAATTCTTGCAACACAGCATTATAACAGCATCAAAAAAATGCTGGGCGATATGCCTGTAACTATCGAGCTGCTTACAGGATCCACGCCAAAGAAAAAGCGCACCAACATTGCCGAAAATCTCACAAACGGCAGTTTACATATATTAATAGGTACGCATGCAGTGATAGAAGATACCGTTCGGTTCGACAATCTGGGATTTGTGATTATCGACGAACAGCATCGCTTTGGTGTTGGTCAGCGCGCTAAATTATGGGAGAAGAATCCTCAAACGCCGCATGTGCTGGTTATGTCGGCCACGCCCATTCCCCGTACCCTGGCGATGACACTTTATGGCGATCTCGACATTTCGGTGATTGATGAACTTCCGCCAGGCCGCAAGCCTATCAAAACCATTCATTATTACGACAGCAAGAGGCTGGTAATGTTTGGCTTTCTGCGACAGCAGATCGAACTGGGCCGCCAAATATATATTGTTTACCCGCTGATAAAAGAATCGGAAAAACTCGATTACAAAGATCTGGAAGACGGGTGCGAAGCTATTGCCCGGGCATTTCCTCCGCCAAAATATGTAATGAGTGTGGTGCATGGAAAGATGAAAGCCAACGAAAAGGAATATGCCATGCGGCTTTTTAAAGAAGGAAAAACGCAGATTATGGTTGCCACCACTGTTATTGAAGTAGGTGTGGATGTTCCCAATGCCTCGGTGATGGTAATCGAAAGCGCCGAAAGATTCGGGCTGTCGCAGCTTCACCAGTTACGTGGCCGGGTAGGTCGCGGTGCCGATCAGAGTTACTGTATCCTCATGACTTCATACAAACTCTCGGAAGATGCCCGCAAACGCATTGAGGCCATGGTAAATACTTCCGACGGGTTCGAAATTGCCGAACTCGACCTGAAACTTCGCGGGCCAGGAGATCTGGAAGGTACCCAGCAAAGCGGACTTGCTTTCGATCTGAAAATTGCAAACCTGGCAAAAGACACTCAGATACTACAGTTTTCGCGCGATTCAGCCACCGAAGTACTTGAAAACGACCCCACACTTTCGAAGCCCGAAAACAAGATTTTAGTAGAAACGCTTGGTCAAACCAGAAATAAAGAAGTAAATTGGGGGCAGATTAGTTAAAGAATTATAAATGAAACATCCATGCCAATGTGTTTTGAAGCCAGGGAAATGATTATGGATGTTCCATGTGATCATAAAATAACAGTTGTTACCACATGAAAACTGCAAATACAGCACTTATAACAGGAGCTTCAGGAGGAATAGGTTACGAGCTGGCAAAAATTGTCGCCTCGAAAAACATCAACCTGGTGCTTGTTGCCCGTAATAAGGAAAAGCTGGATCAAATAAGAAAAGAACTGAAAGAACAATACCAGGTGAAAGTCTGGATTTTTGTTCACGACCTGTCCAATCCCGATACCTTACCTGAGCTGATTGACGAAATTGACAGCCTGAGCCTGGAAATAAACATCCTGATCAACAATGCCGGTCTGGGCGATTATGGAAACTACATGGAAACCAGTCCGGGCAAGGAAATTGAAATGATTAACCTGAATGTTTTGGCGCTTTCGTACCTCACTAAAATCTTTTTCCGCCGCATGGTACATGCCGGTAACGGAAAGATTTTAAATCTGTCATCAGTCGCCGGATTTATGCCGGGACCATATATGTCGGTATATTATGCTACCAAAGCTTATGTACAGTCGTTAACCGAATCGCTGGCTGCAGAAGCCCGTGGAACCGGAGTCACATTAACAGCATTATGTCCCGGGCCAACCGAGTCGAACTTCTTTGCAAACGCTTCAGTATCCGACACCAAGACGGTTAAAATGCTGATGGCCTACCCCACGGCCGAAACAGTTGCAAAATACGGATTTCGGGCTATGATGCGCGGACAAACCGTTGCCATTCATGGCATCCGGAATAAGTTAACAGTCTCCCTGATCCGTTTCCTTCCGCGGAAATTAGTTGCACTCATGGTGAAGTGGTTTCAGGGAAAGTGGAAGAGGTAGAATATAGTCGATAGCTATTGGTCCATAGACGATAGGAAATACAAGTCCACAGACGTCGGACCACGGTCGACAGTGAATACAAGAAAACAAGTCGATGGTAGGCGCTTTGCCTCTTGCTCGGCTTAACGTCTCGCTAAGTCGCTACAATAAGGCCTCCGGCCTTATTTATTTTAACGTTAGTCGACCTTAGATTATTATAAATGTATTAAAATTAAATAAGGTTAAAAAGTGTTTGTGACCTTGTACTAAGTTTGAAATTCAATTAGAAATAAGGTTTTACTAAAAAAAGAACCTTATTTTCACTTCCACTAACCTACTATATAACTAAAAAGGAGCCAGGCTTTTCATTTTAGCAAAAGCCCTTTGATCAAAGCATGGCGAAGCCTAAAATACTAATTCCTTTCTAACGGCGGGCCGTTCAAGGGAAGTCGACGAAGGAGACGGACCGCGTTTCCGCCGTTAAAGACTTTTTTGGTGACTTTTTTGGTCACAAAAAAGTTACAAGGGCTGTTTGAAAAACTAAAGTTATCGACCGTGATGTTTGGTTTCTAAACACGATTAACTTAGTAGAAGAAATATAAGTCGCATTTCAACCTTATTATCTTATGCTAAATAAATTTATTTATGTCGAACTCCCGTTATTTTAGGTAAACATTGATTTTTCGGCTGGAAGCCGGAAGAAACAAGCGTAGCGGGACGCTACGCTTAGCAAATACACTCTTACCCGGCTGCTGGCCATCCACCATGGACCAACCGCTATCAACTCTTAATTGTATCGACTTTCACTGTATTGGCCATCGACCATGGACTAATTGCTATCGACTTTTCCTTATATTAGCTGTCGTCTGTGGTCTGTCGACTCACATCGACTTTTCACTTCGTCTCCAGCATCTTAAACTTCATCTTCCTGGCGGCTACGGCAGCTCCGATAATTCCGGCTTCGTTTAAAAGCTCGGCAGGAACTACTTTTACAGGCACATTGAAAGGCATTTTTTTAGCATCGAGCTTTTTGGATAAGCCACCGCCAATTATGATCAGGTCGGGCCAGAACAACGAATGCATGTACTCCAGATACTCGTTGATGCGTTGCATCCAGGTATCCCAGTCGAGGTTAAGATCTTTATGGGCGGCATCCGACATATATTTTTCGGCTTCCTGGCCATTGGGCATAATCACATGTCCCATTTCGCAGTTTGCAACAAGCTTGCCACGTGTAAACATCACAACCCCTATACCGGTACCTACTGTAAGGAGCATCACCAACCCTTTGTTATCTTTGCCGGCACCAAATTTCATCTCAGCAAATCCGGCTGCATCTGCGTCGTTCAGAATATAAAAAGGACGACCTGTTTTTTTCTGAAGGTACTCTTCGGCACTTAATCCAATCCAGCCGTGATCAATATTGGCGGCAGTTTTGGTAACTCCGTGCAGTACTACTCCGGGATAACCGGCTCCAATGGGGCCTTCCCAATTAAAATGATCAGCAATTTCCCTGATTACGTCGGCTATGCCAGCAGGTGTTGCCGGAATGGGAGTAGGGATTCTGTACCTGTCAGTCTTTAATTCGCCTGTTTTGGTATTCACTATGGCTCCCTTGATACCGGAGCCTCCAATGTCAATACCGAGAATTTTCCTGTAATTCATTCGACAATATGTTTGATTAACCATTTCAGTTTGTAACGCTGAAAGTACAAAGGCCTGAAAACTTCCCTACAGCCTAAATACCAATAATCTACAACCTAATAGTGATAAAGATAAAACAAATAAATTTATCAATTTCCCATTTCGTTATAGAAATGCGACTAGTTATTAAACATAAATAATTGCAATAAGTTAAAAAAGCTGTTTTATATTGAAACTTAGAAAAATGGACTTGCGTATAACCACGCAAAATTCAGCCTGTTACACGTAAAAATCATCAGGCAAAAAATTAGTCAAAACCCAAAAGAAAAGCGCATATGAACCCAAATCAGAACTCTCTTAACGATGATGATTATCAATATTATGAAAAGAAACCAATATGGAAAATTATTTTCATAATATTAGGAGTAGCGGTAATTGCTGCCATTGTCTATTTTATATTTATAAAGGACCCCGGATTCAGCCATAACGATATAGCTGAAGTTGTGGATACAACAGCAGTGGCCCAACCTCAGGCGGCTCCTGTTGAGACCCCAGTTCCAACAGTAACCGAAAGTCAGCCGGTTGCCAAAGGAAACAGATATCACATTATTGCAGGCGCTTTTATTATGGAAAAGAATGCCAGCACTTACATGGAAGAACTTCAGAAAAAAGGTTATAATCCTCAGATTATTCTGAAAAAAAACGAATACAGCTTTATTTCACTCTTTTCCTATCCTACATTTAAGGAAGCAAATTCCAAGTATAAGGAACTTGAAAACCAGGGATTCCCGATTTGGATTATGAAGTATAAGATTTAAAGGTTAGAAATACAGAACAAACAAGCCGGGTTTAACGATTCGGCTTGTTTGTTTTTAGAAAATTGCATTTTTTATGTGAAAGTTATAATTTGCTTAAAAATCATCTATATGTAACTTAAACACATCCAAAGAGCCATGATAAAAACCTCAATCCTGAAATCGTTAATCTTCTTATGCATTCTTGCCATTTATGCCATTCCTGAATTTGGCAAGGAGTTATTTGTTGCAAAAACCGGAAAATTTGATCATCCGGGCCTTCTGGCAGTGGTTTTGCTGTCCGTCGGATTGCTGTTAAACTGGAAACATATACATTTAATAATTAATATCATTTGTATCCTGATGCTTGGCGCTACCTCGTTATTGTTTGTCTCCTTTAAACCAAGTATTTATGAAAAACAAGGCCTGATAATTTACCCCATAGTCCTTATATTGACCTTATACCTGAATAGCAGGTTAAAGAAAACGGAGAAGAAAAATAGTTTACCTGAAACATCACTCTCTGTTTAATCCGTTTAGACTTGCTGATATTGAGGGTGATCAATTGAAAATCAATTCTCCCGTTTGTTGTAGCATTTGCTACAACACTTTATCCTAATTGCATTTGCTATTTATAACTTAACCTCATTAAAATGCAAACATGACACCTGAGCGAAGGAAATCCTTCGCCAAACAGTTTCGTCATAATAACCCAGCTTCATGGGATGATTACAATTTTGTATTTCGCATTACCCATCACCGCCTCACGCGAAAACCAGTCGTGGCGATACTTTTTATGAATATAGAGCTCTGTTTGGTCGCAATAGTAAGGACTGGAAGAAATGCCCGATATGCCTGTCGGAATTATGGTCCACGACTCGTCCCAATTTCCCGCCACGTAAATATGCCGTTGTGATGCTCCATGAGTAGATTCGAAAGGATTTGTATACTTGTACGCATAAGGCTCAACCGTATGGAACGAACCTCCAATTTCGAACGGGCCACGATTGAGTCCAAAAGCTTTGTCGAGTAACTTCACTTTGCCAAGCGGATGATTGATTACCAGATGGTGCATCTTTCCCCACTTCCATTCAGATGGCTTTGCACCATACTTTCCTGACAATTCCTTAACCGCACTGCTAAATGCCTGATATACCAATACCGAAAAATCTTCGCGCACATCTTTGCTGGTGATATTATCCATATACGACGATTGTTCAGTAATCCATACACGGTGAAGAGCGTTGCGCACCAGGATCTTATCACCAATAAATTCTTTGAACAACTCCTCCCCCATTTCGTCCTCAAAAAGGCTTTTCAGTAAAACTGTGAAAAAGGTTTCATAAACAACAGGGGCAGCAGATTCAGCATCCATGGACTTGTTCCAGCTTTTCAGAACTCCAAGAGTTTCTTTCTCCACCCCTTCACTTACCTTGTTTTCAAGTAAACTGAGAATTTTTGGAAGATAAAACTTTACATTTTCCGAATTGAAATCTGTTTGAATAGCTTTAAAACTTTCGGCACTATGCTTATTGGTTTCGAGCAGCATATTTTTGATACGGTTATACCGGAAAGGCAAATCGTACCAATAACTTATGTAATGTGGATAATCAGCAGGAGCCGTTTTGTTATTTGCAGAAACGGCAATACCGGATGCCGGATTGTAATAATGAGGCAAGCTATCGAAGGGCACCATTCTCTTCCAGTCGAACTCGGAAGTATTGCCGGGCAAAACTTCCCAGGCAGGACCTTTACGTACCGGAACTCCGGCAGAACAGTAAAGACCAATATTTCCGGCAGTGTCGGCATAAACAATATTCTGACTGACAGAGACAAAGTTAGAAACCGCAATTTTAAATTCATCCCAGTTGCGGGAACGATTTAAAAGGTAAACAGCAAGTATTTCGTTGCTCCATTCATTCCCTAACCAATGCATGGAAATGGATTCTCCCTCAACTTTCTTCAATTCCGAAATCACTGGTCCCCGGTGCGTAAATTTCAAGGTCTTGTGAATAGTATCTCCACCCTTCACAGCGATCTTTTCATTTTTTAAAATCAGAGGTTTCCATTCACCGTCCAGTTTATACTGAGAACTGTCCGCTGGATTAATCTCTTCCGCATAAAAATCGATATCATCATTCATAACATTCGTCATCCCCCAGGCCACAGCTTTATTGTGCCCCGAAATTATAAAAGGAGCTCCGGGAAGCATTACACCTGTTACATCCAGCTCTCCATCAATAATCTGATGCATCTGATACCACACCCCGGGAGCCATTAATCCCAGATGCATATCGTTGGCAAGAATGGGTTTTCCATTTGCACTTTTGGCCGAATTAACAGCCCAGTTATTTGATCCGTAAAAAACAGAAAGACCCAGTTGCTGCAATTTTTGGTTGGCGGTAATCATTTCCGAGCCCCAACCATCATTTGGATAATCGGCCAGGACCTTGGGAAAAATCACTGACAAGGTTGAATCAAACATCGGGACAAGCTCCAGAACCTTATCGCGGCCAAACTTTTTCGCAACCTTATGAAGCACGATTTCGGCAATCCAGGAGCCGTTTAAATCCCACGACATATAACCTACAAGATTAAAAGAATGCTGGGGTTTCCAGGGTTCGGGTTTATAGCCCAGGATGCTGAACTCAAGCGGAAGCTTATCCTTATGCTCTTCCATGTATTGATTAATGCCCTCGGAATAAGCTTCGAATATGGCTTTAATCTCCGGTTTTGATTCGGCATATAATTTTTCCGATTTATCCGGAATACGAAGGCTGCGCATCAAAATATCAGCCTCGAGCAGGTCCGCCCCAAAAACTTCCGATAAACGGCCTGTTGTGACATGCCTAAGAAGATCCATCTGCCACAAACGGTCTTGTGCAATAAGATAACCAGTTGCACGGTATAAATCTCTTTCATTTTTCGCATAAACATGAGGCATTGCAAAGGAATCGCGATACACCCACACGGAATCGTTAAGGCCTTTTAAGCTAAATGTTTTGGAATAATCGGGTAATGCCTGACGCGAAATTTTCCTTCCATAAATAAATAACACGCCAAAAGCAAGTATCAGAATCAAAATAACTGAAATCAGGATTTTCTTCAACATACATGAGATTTTTAGGATAGTAACCGCGTTCTTCTGTCGGAACTAAAATAAACTAAATAAAGCATATTTAAATCATTATTGTCGAGTTAAAACTTTCATCCATTTTAAAACCATTAAAAGCCTTGTCATTTCGACCGCAGGGAGAACTTAGCGATAGCGATCTCACCGAAGGTAAATCTATTATTTTTAACCGGACAGCAATGTTTTTAATAACTATGCCGGATAAAATAAGATTACAAAATATTAAATTTACAGGCATATAAACTACTAACATAATTGTATGAATTACTTCCAATCAAAAAGGATATACACGAACACAATCAAAATTAAAACACTGTTAATTCTTTCAATTATTTGTTTTACATTTTCAGCTTTAGCACAATCACCCGATTCGACCAAAAAGGAAAAAGTTAAAAAAGGATTTAACTTTGGAGCTTTGCCGGCCATCAGTTACGATTCGGATTTAGGTTTTAAATACGGAGCTTTGGCAAACTTCTACGATTATGGCGACGGATCAGACTATCCGATGTACCGTCATTCGCTTTACATGGAATGGTCGAGAACAACCAAGGGAAGCGGAATTAACCAGATAATCTACGATTCGGGACACCTGATCCCCAAAATACGCACAACCTTTCAATATGATTTGTTTACTGAAAAGGGGCTCGATTTTTATGGATTTAACGGCTATGAAGCATACTACAATCACAACTTTGAAGATCAGAATAATCCGGCCTATATTTCGCGTATGTTTTACCGGCACGAAAGGGTATTGAATCATTTCAAAGCCGATTTCCAGGGTAATGTTTCAGGGAGAAAGGTGAGATGGTTTGCCGGAATTGAATATTTCGGAAATAAAATCGCAACGGTGAATATCGATAAGTTAAATAAAGGTAAGGATAAAGAAGATCTGTTGCCCGACACAGCCCTTTTGTACGATAAATTTGTGGAATGGGGAATCATTCCGCAGGATCAGAAAGACGGGGGGAAAAACACATTTCTGAAGGCAGGTATCGTGCTCGACACCCGCGACAATGAGCCCAATCCGATGACAGGCATATGGACTGAAGCATTCCTTTTGGGCGGAATCTCTGCCTTAAGCACTGAAAATTACAATTTCAGCAAAATCGTGATCACTCACAGGCAATACTTTACACTTTATCCAAAAGTTTTAAATATTGCGTACCGGTTAAGTTATCAGGGAAAAATATCGGGTAACATGCCCTTTTACATGCTACCGTATGTGTACAATTCTTCCATTACAAGAGATGGTCTTGGAGGTGCCAAAACTCTCCGTGGTGTCCTCAGAAACAGGGTTACGGGAGAAGACTTTTTTTATGGAAACATTGAACTGCGCTGGAAATTCTACCAGCATGTTTTACTAAACCAGAACATTTATCTGGCTTTGGGAGGATTTTACGACTTTGGAAAAATAACAGGCAAGTATAAGTTTACCACCAATGGCAATTCCGATGCGTTGACATATTTATCAAAAGGTGAAAAAGAAACCTGGCATTCCGGCTACGGAGCAGGATTATATATAGCTATGAACCAAAATTTTGTGGTAAACTGTGTATATGGACTTGCGGCAAAAAAAGAAGACGGATCCAGCGGATTATATATCGGACTTAATTTTATGTTTTAACACGATTCCAGGTAATTAAACCTGAATTTAAGAATATTTTCAAAGTATTCGCCTCGTTCAACCATATCGTCATCGCCTTCCTCGAAGTACCAGTTTATGGTCAGATTCTTCCCCATTTGAACAATTCCGGTAAGTTCGCTTAATACCTGAAGCAAAGATTTCGCAGAACCGCTATTCATATATTCGAGTTCAATATCAACAACTGTATCATGATGAGGATTGAGGCAATACTGAAAAATCCACGACTGAAGATGATCAAAAAATACGCTGGCATCTTCAGGAATCGATCTTCCTCTGATACTAATCCTTCCATTGTGAAGAAACTCAACTTCGGGAGTCTTATTCGTTGCCTTTATGATTAAATTCTCCATTTAAAAAATTTGGTCTAAAAATAAAAACTTTTTAACAAGCCACCTTCTTTCTTTTGAGTTATTAACAATATATTCCTAAGCAAAAAACACCAACAGCATTAAAAATACTGGATATTAAACACTTATTAATTAACATTAATTATAAACAATTAATCAATAACTCCACTTTTATTTTTATATTGCCAGAAATTGATTCAAAAATTTGTTCAATCAATGGATTCACTTTTGTTAACAGCAATTAAATTCGCCTCTGAAAAACATATGTTACAACGCCGTAAGGGTTGTAATGACGTACCCTATATAAACCATACCATACGTGTAGCCTACATTCTTCAGGACACGGCGGATGAGAACGACCCGGTTCTTTTATCGGCGGCAGTTCTTCACGACGTACTTGAAGATACTGATGCTACAGAGAATCAACTTACTGAGCTTTTTGGTAAAGAAGTGTGTTCCATTGTTAAAGAAGTAACGGATGACATGACTTTAACTTATGATGATCGTAAACGTTTTCAGATTAAAAAAGCACCAACGCTCAGTAACAAGGCTAAATTAATAAAAATTGCCGACAAAATTTCAAATATTCAGGACATTCTTTCCACACCACTCACCTGGTCGAACCGCCGTAAAAGGAAATATGTGGAATGGTCGGAACAGGTAGTTAACGGCTGCAGGGGTGTTAATTCAAAATTAGACAAAGCCTTTGATGAGATAATTGCTGACGCGAAAAACGTGCTGGCAGAGGATTGAGGAGGTTTGAATATAAAGTCGACAGTCGACAGACTTCGGACCACAGCCAAATACAAAAAGACGATAGTTGTTAGTCCATGGTCGATGGCCTACACAGGAAAAGTCGAAGCTCAATGGTCAACAGCACAACAACCTGCGCTAAGTATTGCGTCCCGCTACTGTTGTTTCTGTCGGCTTCCAGCCAAAAAACTAACGATAACCTTCAAATATGGCCGGAGGCCTGATAAAACCATCTTAGCGAGGCTCCAAGCCAAACGATAGCTTTGAATTGGCTGTCGAGGGTGGTCCGATGTCTGTGGACTTGTATTTGAATTCCTATCAACTACAAAACCATCGCTATAATTGCACCTGAGATATAAGCACAAACCCACCAGATATATGAAAAAACCGTATACCTTTTAATAGCAACAGACTCAACAACCGAAAAACCGTTTTTGAAATAAACGTTCCAGAGCAAATATCCTTCAACAAACATGGTTAACAATGCCGAGTAACCGATAAAACCATGCAATGTAAAGGGTGAGTTTGTTGAGCCGATAATCATTAAGGTCGTAGCCAGAACATCGAAGAACAAACCGAGAGAAAAGATGGTGAGCAATTTTCGTGAAAGACGATGAGAACGCGAAAACACAATGAAGGAAATGGTATAAAAAACAAGTGCAAGATTTACGACAATTGTTCCGGCAATAAGTGTATTATTCATTTTGTCTGCAATTTAATTTCATCATTAGCTACAAACTTCAATTCTGCATCACCTTCATTCTTTCCTTATCCTCATATTCTCGCTACAGGCGAAATATCCTGAGATGCGAATTCGCCCTTCAGATATTTATAATATCCGGTTATGGCAATCATAGCAGCATTATCCGTTGTGAACCTGAACTCAGGAATATAAACTTTCCATTTTTTTGAAACCGCCATAGAATTCACCGCATCTCGCAAGCCCGAGTTTGCCGAAACACCGCCGGCCAGGGCTATTTCCTTTATCTTAAGCTTTCTTGCAGCTTCAATAAGTTTTTCCATAAGAATATCGATAATCGTCTTTTGGAGCGAAGCACACAAATCGGCCTTATTTTTTTCAATAAAATCGGGATCATTAACAAGCTGATCCCTCAGAAAATAAAGAAATGAGGTTTTTAATCCGCTGAAGCTGTAGTCAAAACCGGCAATCCGGGGTTTACTGAACTTAAATGCCGCTGGATTTCCTTCTTTTGCCAGCTTGTCAATCAAAGGACCGCCCGGATAAGGCAAATCCATAATTTTGGCGCACTTGTCGAAGGCTTCCCCGGCAGCATCGTCAATGGTTTGGCCAACAATTTCCATTTCCAGATAATCGCGAACAACCACAAGTTGTGAATGCCCCCCCGAAACCAAAAGACACAAAAAGGGAAATTCAGGAACCTTTTTTAAAGTTTCGGAACTTTGAATAAAATTGGCAAGAATATGCGCCTGTAAATGATTTACATCAACCATGGGGATATTGAGCGATAGCGCCATTCCTTTTGCAAAGGATGTACCCACTAAAAGAGACCCCATGAGTCCCGGACCGCGGGTAAAGGCAATGGCAGAAATCTGATCGGGAGTGATGCCGGCATTTTTAATTGCCGTATCAACTACAGGCAAAATATTTTGCTGGTGAGCTCTTGAAGCAAGCTCTGGGACTACTCCTCCGTAGGTTTTATGAACATCCTGGTTGGCGATAAAGTTCGAAAGCACGCGAGTGTCTTTCAAAACGGCTGCAGATGTGTCGTCGCACGACGATTCTATTCCTAAAATATATACTGACTTTCCCACCAACTTCGCTATTACAATTAAACTATTTTTTGTTTTTTTGCGTTATCTGTTAAACTTGCAAAATTATCAAAAAAACAAGAAAAATACTGCTCATTACAACGTTGGCAATTTTGATATTACCAACACTGGTTTATTTTTCTTTTTATATTCCGGCGGTTCAGCGTTATGCCGTTAAAGAAGTTTCGGCAAGATTATCCACATACTTCAATACCAAAATCACTTTCAGCGAGATATATTTCAAACCGATATACAGAATTTCATTCAAAAATTTCTGCCTCTATTCCCAGAAAAACGACACCATCTTATATGCTCCGGAACTCACCTCGGGACTTAAAATGTTTACAATAACCTCCAAAGCTTTAGCGCTTAGAACCATCTCACTCGAACGACCACAAATCAATTTTTATATCGACTCCACCCGAACAATAAATTTTCAGTTTTTTATCGACAGACTTACGTCGAAAAGCACTGGCAAATCGAGCGGAGAATTTGAATTTGGAATTAACAGCATCGAAATCCGCAAGGGTAAGTTTAAGCTGCAATCGTTCGACAGAAGTCCGGTTCCTTATGGAATTAACTTTAAAGATATTGAACTGAATGGCCTGAACATTTATGCCACAAACTTCAGAAGCAAAGGCGGCATTACCTCCATGAGGGTGAGACAAATGGCAGGAAAAGAAAAATCAGGTTTTGAGCTGGTTCATTTCAGAGCCAGAACCATCATCGATAAAAACAACCTGGCCTTCAACGGCGTGAAAATCATTACCAATCTTTCATCAGTTGATGCAACCCAAATACGCATGAATTTTAACAAGTTCAAAGATATGGGCACTGACTTTATCGGACTTGTTAAATTATTTGTCGAGATAGACAAATCTTCGACCAACACCGATGACATTGCCTATTTTGCGCCAAAACTTAAAGATTATCATTTTGCTGCCGAAGTATCGGGAAAAGTGACCGGAAAAGTAAAAAGCCTCCGCGGACGGAACCTCGATATCAGGTTCGGTGATCATTCCTATATCGCCGGAAATGCTGATATTGACGGCTTACCTGATATTCAGACCTCGTTCCTCTACCTCGATATCCGTAAACTCTACTCCACACCCGGTGACCTGGAGCAGATCAAACTTCCGCGGGCCCCTTCCGGGCATTTACATCTTCCCGATGTGGTTCATAAACTGGAATACTTTAGCTACACGGGAAAGTTCAGCGGATTTATCAAAGATTTTGTTGCATATGGATCGATAAACTGCAACCTTGGGAAAATAACGTCCGATATTTCTATCCGGCCCGACACATCCAACAGCTTCAGTTTTAAAGGAAAAATCAAAACAACTGATTTCAACCTGGGGTATCTGTTAAACCAACAGAAGAACATAGGAAAAATATCCATGAACGCTATGGTAAACGGCCGCAACAGCATTACCAACAAGCTTACCGCCAAATTGGTGGGCGAAATTTCAAGCTTTTATCTCAAAAACTATAATTACAACAACATCAATATCAACGGAACCATTTCGGGAAAAACTTATGATGGCTCCATGACTGTGTCTGATCCCAACATCGATCTTAACTTTCTGGGGAAAGTAGATTTATCGTCGGCTACTCCGGCATTTAACTTTGCAGCTGAAGTTAAGCGGGCAAATCTTTACAAGTTAAATCTCGACACCACTGATACGGCTTCATTTATATCGTTCCACGCAACTGCCGACTTTACCGGTAAAAACATTGATGACGTAAATGGTGAAATCAAACTTTTAAACTCTACTTTAAAGAAAACAGGTAAAGAGATCCACATTAACGATTTTCTGCTTTTCACAAAAAATATTAACGATACAAAACGCATTATTCTCAGGTCCGATCTTGCAGATGCCGAAATATGGGGAACTTACCAGTTTATGCAATTGCCCAGATCGTTCCAATGGTTTCTGAAGCGCTATGTTCCATCAGTGATTATTAACAATACTCCTGAAAAGAATACACTAAACAATTTCAGTTTTGAAGCAGAGTTTAAAGACACCCGCTTGCTGACTGATTTCTTTGTTCCGGGTTTATATATTTCGCGCGACTCTAAACTGAAGGGAGAATATAACCCTTCCATTTCCAACGTAAACTTTAAGCTTACTGTTCCATTTATGAATTTCAGAGGCAAGAAAGTTTACGACATTAATATCGACGGGAGCAGCACATCCAATGGGCTGTCACTTACTTCCGGGTGCTCTTCCTTCAAATTAAATAACCAGCTCAGCCTTGACAATTTAACAGTGCTGGCCGAGGCGGCAGGCGACACCATTAAAGTTGTTAACCGCTGGAATAACTGGGATTCAGTTGCCTATAAGGGAAATATCAACTCTTTCATCACTTTCACCAATGTGCCTGGTCATTTTCCAAAGGTGAATATTGCCATGGCGCCATCGCAGGTAATTCTGCACGACACACTCTGGAAAATAAAACCATCTCTTTTCACAATCGACAGCAACCGTTTAGCGGTAAATCATCTCGAAATCCTGTATAATAATCAGCTTATATCAGCCGCGGGAGCTATATCAAGAATTCCCGATGATAAGTTAAATATTCAATGTGCCAATGTTGACCTCTCGGTTGTAAATCCCTTTATCCCCGGTAAATTTGTCACGCTGGGGGGTGTTGTCAGTGGGAATGCTGTACTTTCGAACCTTTACCAAAATCCTTATTTCCACTCCAATCTAAAAATCGATTCACTGCGGGTAAATTCCGAAACCCTTGGCAATACTGACATTAAAGCCCAGTGGAACAACAGCGATAAAAGTATCGACCTTGGTCTTACCGCTCAAAGAGGAAACCTGAAAACGCTGGAGGTCACCGGCATTTATCAGACACAATCGAAAAAGCTCGATGGCAATATTCATCTCAATAAATTAAAAGCAAACATTTTCCAGCCATTTGTTACATTTTTATTTTCCGATTTAAAAGGTCTGGCAACAGGTGATCTTGAAGTTCATGGGACAATTAAAGAACCCGTTTTTAACGGCGATATCAACCTGCAAAAGGTTGGTTTTATGATAAATTACCTCAAAACCCGCTACACGTTCACCAAATCGGTAAAAGTAAAGGACAACAATATTTATATAAACGATTTAGTTTTATATGACAGTAACAGTAATAAATGTGAATTGGACGGGACTATAACACATAAATATTTTAAAAATTTCTACTTCGATCTGAATTTGAAAGGAAACAACTTCGAATTTCTGAACACTAACGAAAAAGACAATAATCTTTTCTACGGAAAGGCTTATGCAACAGGAACTGTCAAGATTTTTGGCAATCCCAAAAGTCTAACTATGAATATTGATGCACGGACTGAAAAAAACTCACTTTTAGCCATTCCACTTGGAGAGAGAACTTCCGACCTGAGTGAAATGAGGTTTGTGCGTTATGTGGACCGATCTCCCAAAATAATTTTACCCGAATACGATTACGATAAAATTCAAACTAACAAAGAAGGTTACAGAGTCAATCTCAATGGCTTAAAGCTCAACATCAACCTTGAAGTAACTCCTGACGCAACCGCGCAGATCATTTTCGATTCCAAAATCGGAGACATGATTCAGGGCAACGGGTATGGCAACATCCGGATGGATATCAATACCCAGGGCAAATTCAGCATGTATGGCAATTTTAATATCGAGAACGGCGATTACCTGTTTACCTTACAAAATGTTATTAACAAGCATTTTAAAGTACTTCGCGGAGGCACGGTAAGCTGGAATGGCGACCCCATGGATGCTACCATTGACATTGAAGCCATTTACCCTGTAAGAGCTTCACTTTACGATTTACTGGCCGCAACTATGCCCAGCGCTGCCGAGGAAAACAGAAGCCGCATTCCGATCAACTGTCAGATATCGCTCACCGGTAAATTGTTAAACCCGGAACCCATTTTTGAGATCAATCTTCCTAACTCGAATCAAAGAGTTCAAACATTGATGAATTCTGCCATCAGCAATCAGGACGAGCTCAACAAACAATTTATATCATTGCTGGTATTGGGAAGCTTTTTGCCCGACCAGAGTATGGCCCGACAAGGGAATGAAGCTCCCACAAGCTCAGGTTTCAACCCTGTAGGGTCCACAGGTATGGAATTCCTTTCGAACCAGTTGAGCCGCTGGCTGTCACAAATAAGTCAGGATTTCGATATTGGTGTTAACTATCGTCCCGGCACCGAATTAACAACCCAGGAGCTGGAGGTTGCTCTTTCCACCCAGCTTTTGAACGACCGTGTAAGTATAAACGGAAACTTTGACGTTGGAGGCACTTCTACTCAGACAAATAATATTAACCAAACCAATAACATTGTTGGAGATTTCGAGATAGACTACAAGCCCTGGAAAAGCGGCAAAGTGCGATTTAAAGCCTTTAACCGGCCCAACGAAAGCTATATTTCAGAGGTTACGGATTACAAGCAAGGAATAGGAATTTCATACAAAGAAGACTTCAATACGTTTGGAGAATTGTTTAAAAAATACTGGAATGGTATTTTTGCAAAAAAAGAAGAAGAAATTAAACCAAAAGGAGAGAAAGAATCGAGCCAGGTTGTTGAACAGGAATAAATACTTAAACCGGTGGCATATTTTTTCTATCTTGTAAAATAATAAAAAAATAAACTTTAACATTAATAATAACAGCAAACATAAACGAAATGGATTTACTTACAATTCTGCAGATCAGTCTGAATGATACAGCAACAAATGTTCCAACGGTGACCGACCAGAGTATGCCGGTATGGGAATTATTAGTAAAAGGTGGATGGCTGATGATTCCTATCGGGATATTATCCATTGTTTCGGTTTATATCTTTTTCGACAGATACCTGTCTATCCGTAAGGCAACAAAAATTGACAAGAACTTCATGGATCGTATCCGCGATTACATTAAAGAAGACAAGATTGACGATGCATTAGCGCTCTGCCGCAAAACCGATTCCCAGATTGCACGAATGATAGAAAAAGGTATTAAGCGAATTGGCCAACCCATGAAGGAAATTGAAGATGCCATTGAGGTAGTTGGGAAATTCGAAATTTACCGGTTGGAAAAAAACCTGGTAGTACTTGGAGTTATTGCAGGGATAGCGCCTATGTTTGGTTTTATCGGAACCATTGTAGGGGTAATCAGAATTTTCTACAACATTTCACTTGCCGATAACATCAGCATTGGTATCATTTCCGGTGGTTTGTACGAAAAAATGGTAGTGAGTGCAGCAGGTTTAACTGTTGGTATTATCGCCTTTATTTGTTTTCATTGGTTAAATATAATGGTGAGCAAAGTTGTTCATATGCTTGAGCAAAGTGCTATGGACTTTATTGATTTACTTCAAGAACCTGTAAAATGAACCTAAGAAGAAAACCATTCGGAGCGGAAGTTTTTACTTCATCGTTCAATGATATCATGTTCTTCCTGATGTTGTTCTTTCTCATCATGTCGACGTTGATAAGTCCCGGGGTAATTAAACTTAGCTTACCCAGCGCCAAAAATAACCAGACGGTACGTAAGACGGAAGTTGCTGTTTCGATTACAAAGGATTTAAAATACTATATCAATCAAAAAGAGGTTTCCTT
The DNA here is from genome assembly GCA_021779665.1 of Bacteroidota bacterium. Classification (GTDB taxonomy): domain Bacteria; phylum Bacteroidota; class Bacteroidia; order Bacteroidales; family JAAUTT01; genus JAAUTT01. The sequence continues at coordinate 23,175 of JAJYAG010000102.1, forward strand.
CGATAATATTGAAACGGAACTTGTAGCAGTTGTAAAAAACCTGCACGACCCCATTGTAGTTTTACGTTGCGATAACAGCATTGCGGTACAAAGTTTGGTAGACATACTGGAGATTGGAAATAAGCTTAAGATTAAAATGATATTAGCTACAAAATCACCCAATGGCTGAAGCTCCTGAACATATTGAAAGGCGGAACCAGGTACTCAGTGCCTTTGTATCTATTGGTTTCCATACAATAATAATATTACTGATGTTCTACTGGACACTGCACACTCCAAACCCTCCATATCCCGAAGGAGGCGGAGGTGAAGGATCCGGCCTGGAAATCAATCTCGGTATTTCCGAGACCGGATTTGGAGCTTCTCAACCTGAAGAGATAAATATCCCTAAGGAAGAAGAAGTAAAAGCCAAACCGGTTGTATCATCGGCTCCTGAGAGAATTCTTACCCAGGATGTGGAGGAGGAAGATGCCATAGAAGCTTCTCCTAAAAAAGAAACTAAGAAGCCAAAACCAAACGTTGCTCCTGCACCCGAGGTTAAAAAACCTGTTCAAACAGCAACAGCGGAAAAGCCTGTGGAGAAAAAGCCCGTTGTTAACCCCAATGCTCTATATAAACCCCGCACCTACAGCCAGGGAACTACACAAGGAGATGGCGATCAGGGTAAACCAGGAGGCAACCCCAATGCCCCTACTTATACCGGACAAGGCAGAGGCGGGTCTGGCGGTGAAGGTGCCGGAGGCGGCTCGGGTGGCGGTACAGGAACCGGCATTGGCCAGGGTTCGGGTCCCGGATATTCATTTAAGCTCGATGGCCGGTCTATCCTATCCTTGCCAAAACCCGAATATACCAATCAGGTTGAAGGCGATGTTGTGGTGGAAGTTACAGTTGATAAGGACGGAAAAGTTATCCAGGCGAACCCTGGCGTCAGAGGCTCAACAACACTTAATGAAAAGTTATTGCAGCTGGCAAAAGA
>JAJYAG010000103.1 GCA_021779665.1 Bacteroidota bacterium
CGAGGCATTATGCTTTTTACCGACTTCTATCAACACATCGATGATGTCGTAAGCCTTTTCTTTGTTCACCGGCGGAAAATCGAAGTTATCCCTTCTGCCTCCGCCCTTTGTATTTTCGCGGGTATATTTTCCCGAAAGGAAACCACCGGCAAGCGGACTCCAGGGCATAATGCTGATTTCCTCCTCGATGGCCATGGGAACAATTTCGCGCTCTATATCGCGCCCTGCAATGGTGTAATAATTCTGCGAGGCAATAAATTTAGACCATCCCATTTTATCGGCGTAAGCATTGGCCTTCATTACTTTCCAGGCAGGATGGTTGCTAACGCCTATATATCTTACTTTTCCCGAACGAACCACATCTTCGAGTCCGCGCATGGTTTCCTCAAGCGGTGTAAGATGATCCACGCCGTGGATATAAAGAAGGTCAACATGGTTTAATCCAAGGCGTTCGAGGCTGTCGTTTACCGAATCCATGATATGTAGTCGCGAAAGTCCTACCTGGTTAGCGCCGGGTCCCATGCGCAAACGAACTTTTGTGGCAATAAAAACCTGCTGGCGGTTGATTCCGAGTTCTTTGAGAGCACGACCAAGCAATATCTCCGACAAACCTTCGGAATAAGCATTGGCGGTATCGATAAAGTTAATACCGCTGTCGATTGATAATTTAACGAGCTGGTTTGTTTCTTCCTGCTGAAGGCTTCCGATAGCTTCCCAGTAGCCTTTACCACCAAAGGTCATTGCACCAAGGCATAATTCGGACACCAATACTCCTGTGTTTCCAAGCGGATTGTATTTCATAGTTTTAGGAATTAAAATGAAAAGAGAAATGGATTATGTAATTGCTAAAAAAACACAGGGAAAGGGGTTTTGTTGGAGAAATAAGAGAATAAGGTTTGGAAATAGATACTAATTCGTTGTACTAAGGTCAAAACATATATAGAATAAGGTTTTAAAAGGTTACACAGAGAAATACAAGAGAAAACACAGAGGACCACAGAGAAACAGCCTCTGTATTCCCTCTGTGGTCCTCTGTGCAAACTCCGTGGTTCTCGGTGTAACTTGTATTAAATTAAAACGATAGCTCCGTCACTATGTGCCTAATCCATCACCTTTATCCATTTCCCCCATCCAGCCATTCCTTAAAATCAACAACCTTTTCGATGCTTACAAAAATTTCGGCATTGGCGGCAGGGTTCAGGTCGAGCTTCAGGCGGCTTTTAGGAAATACATGCACATTGCCTATACCTTTTAACGAAACCAGGTATTGGCGGTTTACCCTGAAGAACTGCTTTGGATCGAGTTGCGGAATTAGATTATCGAGGCTGACATCAATCGAATACTGTCGGTTGGCTTGCGTAACCAGAAAAGTAATTCCACCGGTTGAAAAGAAATAGGCAATCTCGTCAACCTGAACTGTTTTAAGCTTCTCTCCTACCGAAACCATAAACCTTTCGCGGAATTGAACCGTTTTGGGAGCTAATAAATCGCGCAACAGAGAGGGATCGATGGTAACATGGCTGCTGTTCCAGTTTTTATATTTGGTAATGGCGGCGTTCAGTTCATCTTTTCCAATGGGTTTTAAAAGATAGTCGATGCTTTTAAGCTTAAAGGCCTTGATAGCATATTCGTCGAACGCAGTTGTAAAAATGATGTTCGACTTCACCTCCACCTGTTCAAAGATGGCAAAGCTTAAATCGTCGTCGAGTTGGATATCGAGGAAAATTAAATCGGGCTGCGGATTCGAACGGAGCCATTCAACCGATTCTTTCACCGATTGCAGTTTGGCAATTACCTGAATCTGGCTGTCGCATTCGGTAATCATATTCTCGAGGCGGCGGGCAGCAAATTCTTCATCTTCGATAATAATGGTCTTCATTGGTGATGTTTAATATTTCGAATTTACAATATCGTCAAAAAAGTAAGGTTCGATGGTAACAGAATTCTGAGGTTTGTTGCGGTATTTCTCAATCATACGGTTAAGATCGGACTGAATGATGGGTTTGAGCAAAAAGTCGATTCCCTTGATGGCAAAAGCCCTTGTGGCAAGTTCGTCGGTTGCCGTTGTAAAAACGATATTGCAACTTATGGGAACTTCTTTGAATATAGCAAAACTCAGATCGTCGTCGAGGTGAATGTCGAGAAATATCAGGTCAGGCTGCGGGTTTGTCTTAAACCACTCGATAGAATCGCGCGCCGACTCAAGTTTTGCTACCACTTCAATTTCCGCATCACACTCACGGATCATATTCTCCAACCTTCGTGCTGCGAATACTTCGTCTTCAATAATTACTACTGTCATCCTTTTACTTTTAGTCGGGCCTGCATAAAAAGCCTTCATTAAATATTCTACACACCCTTTTGAACCAATGGTATTTTAGCAATAAACTGCTTTTCCGTTTTTTCAATAATGGGTTCCTTGTTTATTAAAAGTTTATATCTGTTTTGAATGTTTTTCAGGCCCACTCCTGTTGAATATAAATGGGAAGGACGTTCCTGAAGATTATTGATAATATTGAGATAATTCTGCTCATCGACAAAAATGTCAATTATAAGCGGTTCCTTTTTAGTCATGATATTATGCTTGATGGCATTCTCGATAAGCAACTGCATTGCCAGCGGAATAATAAGCAAAGGTCGTTTCTCGAAAGGAATTTCGATGTTCACTTTAATCTTCCCCACAAACCTGATATTTAGTAAAAAGATATAAGCATCGAGAAAGCGGAGTTCGGTGTTGAGATCGACAAGCTCGTTATCCTTATTCTCGAGCACATAACGATAAACTTTGGAAAGATGCTCGGAGAACTGCTCTGCCAGATCGGGTTCAAGCTTGATAAGCGATGTAAGCACATTCAAACTGTTAAACAGGAAGTGAGGATTTACCTGTTGACGCAGCACTTCGAACTGCGACTGCAGATTCTCCTTTTGAAGGTTGAGCAGCTGGGTACTGGTTTCGGCAAGTTTGCGGGAACTTTCGATAATACGGTCTTCCAGCTCGCCATTGAGCCGTTCCAGATCTTCCTTCGCCTGCTTTAATTCGTTTTCGATATTGATTCGTTCGGTAATATCGCGGATCACAATAAACGCAGCAGGCCGGCCATTATAAACCGATGTACGTGCATTGAGCTCCACTGTAATTATTTTCTTGTCCTTTCGGATGAAATGGCTGCGGTAAATGCTTGTGAAGGTTTCGCCCTGCATGCGGCGTTTGTGAAAGTCGATCATCACCTGGTGGTCCCCGGGAACTACAAAGTCGAGGTAGGGTTTATCAATCATTTCGTCGACGAAGTATTGCATGATTTCACTCATGGCCTGGTTAGCGAACTTCAGAGAGCCGTCCTGGGTAATCACTATACCGTCGGTTGCTTTCTCGATAAGAGAACGGTATTTTTCTTCACTGTCGCGAAGCGCCTTTTCGGTGGCTTTCCGTTCCGAAATATCGATGATAATTCCGCGTGTTCCGGCTACCATACCCTCCTTCACAATAGGCACCCCATAAATAAGTACAGGGAAAATTCTTCCGCTACGACTTACGGCAGTATATTCGTTCATCGGTTTGATGCGCTTCCCTTCCATGGTTAACTTCAGATTATTCATCATCACATCTCTGTCCTCAGGAACAAAAGAATTGAGGCACGACATTCCGTAATCTGCTTCCGAAATTCCGAAAGCCTCCATCCCCGATTTATTCATGTAAAGCAAATTGCCTTTTGTATCCAGCTCATAAATGGTTTGAGGCATAAAATCGGCAAGCTCGCGGTATTTCTTTTCGCTTTCGCGAAGAGCATCCTGCATCTTCATGTTATCGGTGATATCGCGCGAGGTTACAATCTGAATCTTCCTGTTTTTAAAAGTTGTGAAGCCCGCACTTAGCTCAACAGGGAAAATGGTATTGTCTTTTTTGCGGTGATAGCGAAGCAGTACTTTTGTATCGTTGCGCCGAGTAGCCTCGGTAGTCTTTTCGGGTTCGGCCGACACATCGGTGTTTTTCATTGCAAGGAATTCTTCGCGCGAATATCCATAAATGTTCGAGGCAGCAGGATTAACATCTATAATCTGGCCATTTTCGGTATCGATCATAAAAATGGCATCTGACTCGGCTTCGAACAGCAAACGGTATTTTTCTTCACTCTCCTGAAGTTCCAGTTGAATCCGTTTGCTTTCAGTAATGTCGTGCGAGGTAAAAAAGCTCGCCCACATCCCGTTGTATTCAATCAAAGTTGAAGATGTTTCGCATTCGCGGATCTCGCCATTTTTTGTAACCATGCGGAATACCTCATTTATGGTCGAGAAGTCCTGTTCGTGCCGTCGTTTGGCAATATTATAAGCTTTTTCGTGATCGTCGGGGTGCAGGGTTTGCACCGATGGCATATTATAAAGCTCGTCGGTAGTGTAGCCGAGCATTTTACAGTAAGTCTGATTGGCAAACAGAATGCGGTTATCGCGGATAATAGTAATTCCATCCTGAGAGTTTTCCACGAGCACTTTGTATTTTGCTTCACTCTCACGAATAACATTAACATAACTCTCTTGTTCAGAAATATCCTCGATGGTGAGCAGAGACGAAGCTTCACCATTGATAACAACATCTTTAATTTTTATTTCGGTGCTTAACCTGCTTCCATCCTTTTTTATGAAAACAACCTGAAATGATTCTACTTCAACCTCATCATCCGATCGTTTCTTAAGATTTGAAATTACTTCTTCTTTAAAATCATTCGCAATAATATTGGTTAAATCTTTATTTACCAATTCGTCGCGAGTAAAGCCCATCATTTTCAGAAATGCCCTGTTAGCAAATATTAGCTTAAGATTATGAATGAAGACAATACCATCAAATGAATTCTTAATCAGATTGCGATAAAGATTCTTGTATTCAGTAAGAGCTGTCTCTGTTTTCTTTTGTTCGCCAATGTCTTTTTGAATTACAATAACCCCGTTAACTCTCCCATATTTATTTTTATAGGGTGAAATAACGGTATCAACCCAATAAGTTCTCCCAGACTTATGCATTGTGATCAATTCACCGTGCCATGGTTCACCTTTATTCAAAGCATCCTCAATTGGGTCGGAATGATCTGAGATTTTTCCATCACCAAGTGTGGGGTTTACCTTCTTATTTAACAAATCTTCACAGGTATATCCTGAAAGTCGAGTATAAGCCGCATTCATATATACCAACCGCTTTTTCCTATTGATGATATAAACAGCATCAGTGATCTGATCGAGAGCTAACTTACACTTGTTAGGTTTTGGAATGCTTTTAATTTTCTCCTTTGCTTTTTGCAATGGGAGTTGTAGGTTAAGATGGTTCAAAAAAGACATTTTCTTTTAAAAATAAATGTTTTTCAATTCAATATACATCTAAGTGCAAAATTAAGCAACAACAAACACCTTATACGCAAAAAAGAAAATTTCCATCTTAAATATATGTTTTACAGGAGTAAAATCCTGATAAAGCGTTGATTAAATTAATAAATGAAAGGAAGCATTTTTTTCGATCGTACCATATAAGCAGAATATTCGGGAAACTGCTCCATCAGAAATGATTCTTCCTTTCTGATCCTGATTATAACTCCTGCAAATGTTAATGCAACAAAAAACCATGCAACCATACAACTGAAAATGAGAGCCGATCCGATAACCATCAACATCACTGCCAGATAAAGCGGATGACGTATCTGCTTGTAAATGCCAGTTTCTATCAGTTTACCGTCGTTTTTGGCTTCAATGGCAATGGAAAAATTTTTGTTTAGGGTATTCATGGCTGAAACACGGATGATAACTGCAGCTATAAACAATGCCATCCCAATTGAAATAGAAGAAATATGCAGGGTAAGGTTTAGCAGATAATTTTCGAGCGGGGCAAAATAAATCACCATATAAAAAGGCAGAATAAGCAACAAAAACGATTTTTCGGTTTTGGCTCGTTCGCCGTTGTTGTAACGCTTCTGAAGATATACCTCAACGAAGGTGTAAGCGGTAATCATCAAAAAATAAGCTATCAAAACGGTTTGAAATGTTATCATAGGTTTCGCTTTTAAATCACAAATTCCTGTTAATTGGAAGCAAAACTAGCAATCGCCTGATAAATGGATAAATTATAGTTATTGAAACAGGGATTTAAACTGGTGAAATTGTAAAATTCCGGCTTAAAGCATCCGATTACATACTTCAATCCGGAATTTCCAGCTATGAAATGTTAGCGGAATTCAAACCTGACTTTCATTTCGTACCGAAGTTTAATTTTACGGAAGTTCTCCTGTGACGATCCGTCCTTACCAGGCAAGGCTAAATTACTGTAAGGATCCTGTCTTCTGAAATAATTGTTTTCAGCAACTTCCTCGATTGATATAATGTCGTATATTTTTTTATTAACACTTGAAAGCAGGTACTCCGCTTTATCCTTAGCTGCTTTTAAAGCTCCGGTTTTCACTTGTTTCCGGAATTCGGAAATATTTTTATGCTTTAAACTTCCAATGCTCATATAATCAATGCCACGGGTACTAATGGTATTAGCAATTTCGGATACTTTTGTGAAATTATTTACTGTTATTTCAAATTCCTTTTTTATTAGGAATTCCTTTCCTGTGTGCCTCCAATAATTTCCTATTTCACGCACTATAACCTTATCCCCGGAAATCCCTAGCTTGTTTAATTCGTTAAGCAGGTTCTTCTCAATTTCAGCCATCTGAATTTTTGTCTTATAATTCTTGAATTTGGCATTGCTGTCAAATTCCTCTTTCCAATATTCTTCCAGGCCAATTATAAGGGTTATTTCATCAGGATCAATTTCCATTTCGGCACTTCCGGTTACGTCAATGTAATTACGCAGGTCGCAGTTAGTTTGTCCGGAGGCAACCATCACGCTTAAAGTTAGGGTGATGAGGAATAACATTCGTTTCATATTAGTTACGTTTTTTTGGTTAGAGATCGATCATTCAAATGGATACTTTCGGCCCGGATTACAAATTACATTACCCTCTCAACTTTGGCATCAACAATCACCTCCTTACCATCTCTTGCAACCACAATCCGGCGATTATCCCCGGGATTTCCACGTAAAGCATCCATAACTGTTCCCATGGTATTTCCCTTTGTTTTCAGAGAATCTATCTGCAGAATTTTATCACCCTTTAAAATATCCTTAACCAATGTGTTGCCATTCTTAGAAGCAACACCAATCACATTAAAAGTACTGTCTCTTTGCGAACTAATTGCCAAAGGTACAAGATCCATGTCGTTACCATCATATTCCTTTATTTTTTCGAGGTAGACAGCCTGATTCAGGTAATCGATTTCGACCCTGCACGATTTAAAAATATTGGCACCCAGAAATCCGACTACCGGCCATAATGTTTTTTGCGAATACCATTCACTCAAAGATTTGCCACCCGAAGGATTTTTTGGAACGCCAACAAAGCCGGCCTTCTCAAGCTTTATATCTCCACATTGGATAAAAGGGAACCGAGTCATCAAAAAGCTATCTTCCTGTGGCGGCCACCATCCCCACATGTTTGCGTGCCCCGTGGTTCCTGTAACCGAAGGCAGTGCGCTGTCCCTGCTCATCAGAAGGTTCACAATACTATCGGACATATACGAATAAGATGCGCCAAGATCCAGAGCAAAGTTAAGACTATCGCCTCCCATAACGGTATAGAGCTGCGCTATGCCTGTAAGCGGGTGTACTGCCGCTGAAATTTTACTTCCTTTTGGTTTCATACTTCCCGGTTCGCCAATGGTAAGCTGCTTATTAGCATAATCAAACACCACATGATGATCCTTTAAGATATTAGCCGGTAAATTTCCATCAATATGCATGGCATTATAAATCCAGAATGGTTCTATGTTTACAACCGGAGCGGTATTTCCGGTATTCAGTATAAAATCCCCTAATCGCAATTTCGGAGTATAACCATTCTGCTGTCCTTGTACTTCCGTAAAACCAATATCCATTGCCAATGACTGGCTGATGAAAAAACGTGCACTGCCTGTATCCACCCACAAACGAACCTTTCGCCAGGTACCATCTTTACTTTGTATCTCACCTTCTACAATCATGCGGTTATGGTCCAGTATAAAAGGAACAGTGGCTGTTTTCTTCTTTTGCTGGCAGGATGTTAAAAACAGAATCAATAAAAGAATTACAATTGGGAACCTTTGCATAGGAAAGTATTAGAAGGTAAGTAATAATTTGAGTTTTTCTAAAGGTAGAATTATTTTAATGCAATTGAGGAAAATATTAACAATTTATTTGAGCCATAATCACTACATTTTACTCCTTAACATAAGACAATCCCATACCATCCAATTATTTATAGTTTCCCGTATTCTTTTAAAGTCCATAAAGCTTTTTGAACAAAACTGTTAAAATTTCATTAATATATCTATATTTAACACTGTTTTACAGCCTAACTTTTATCAGTTGATTTCATGAATAGTCCTCTTTTTTCACAGGATAGCGAATATTTCAGGGATAAGGAAGAATTTATCAAGCTTGAGCATTGCAAGGATAAAGGCGATGCCTGTAATTCGCAGATGAAGCTAATGAACGGCAACTTACTGCTTGCCAGAAAGCTTATTGAAAAAAAAGAATATACCCGTGCCCTTCAGGAAATCAAGCAAGCCTATAACTCTACTTACCAGATTAAGCCGGAACAATGCCAGAAATGTGCTCAGTTATTCAGAGATACTATCATGGGAACACTTAAGCAAATAACTACCGATCTGAAAAAAATGACCTCCGGACTCTTTGCGAGGAAGATGTATAGATTCGATCTTCAGCAGGCAGAAATTTTACTCCGTGAACTGGAAGAAAATAAGTCCTGACCATTCTCAAAATGTTGCTTAAATTCAATACCGACTTGGTATGTAATATTTTTATCCGTAATTTTCGCCCCTTAACAGAAAACAATGGGCTTATCTTTTCATTATAGCGGAAGCATTGCTAATCCTGCTGATCTGCCGGATCTTATAAATGAGGTAAAAGATATTGCCAATGTTTACGGATGGCCATTCCATGTTTTCGAGAATACATTTCCGGAAAATCATTTTGGCCGCACAACTTTCAACAACAACCTTTACGGAATTTGTTTCACTCCTCCCGGCTGCGAAAGCGTATTTATATGTTTTTTGTCGAACGGGAAAATGAGCGGTCCGGCTCAGTTGCAACTATATGTTGATCCTGAGAATGAAGAAGAAAAAAAGTATTTATATATTCTGTCGGTTAAAACCCAGTTTGCAGGGCCGGAGATCCATGTCGTTCTTATCCAGCTTTTCAGGTATTTGAGTCAGAAATACTTTGCTCGCTTTAACATGACCGACGAAGGTAATTACTGGGAAACATCGGACGAAGCTGTTCTACGCGAAAACTTCAGGAAATACTCTGCCCTGCTCGACAGCTTTTCCACAGCACTGGAAACACAGCCCTTTAATACCAACGAATCGATTGAGGAGTACCTTATGCGGCTTATCAAACTTATTCACGAAAAAAATAAACCCAAAGGTTCCGGCAACTGATTATTCTTCAACTTTCTCAATTTTAAAAACCACGGGCATCAGTCCGTCGGTACAGCAGGCAATAGCCATTCCTTTTTCCTTAATCCAGGGGAATGAACCACCAAACATAACCGTTGTAACATCGCGCTGGATATCGGCCCAGGCCCATGAACAGAATCCTTCGGGCACCTCATTGTGGTTTTCAACATAAAACACCTGCCCTTCTCTTTTTTTGGGACATCCTGTACATTGCGGCGGCAGGTTTAAACTACAGTAGTCGTCAATCAAATCTTTATTAAATAATCTTTTTACAACGGTAATTTTACATTTAGACATAGATGTCAATTTTAAAACAAGTTTCTTTCCTGAACCACTCCTTCAAAAATAAGGGTGATTTTTGAAAACTACCTAAAAAATAAATTTAAACTTTTGTGTAACCTTCAAAAATCTTAAGTGTATATGATACCATTTAGTGACAATATTCAGAAAAAAACTTTCTTATAAAACTATTTTAGAATGATCGGCAGAAAAGCGGGGTTCTCGTTGTTTAAGCGTGATGTTTTCAGAATCAAAGGCATCCGGAGAAGGATGATCCTAACTGTTCTTTCAACACTGGTATTAATTTATGTAATTACCTTCGCTGTGATAATTTCGAAATTCCGCTCCGACACCCTGCGGAATGCGGGTACCATCTCCCAAACTCTTGCGAGGGAATATGCTCAACGTGTAAAAAGCGACCTGAATGTCGAAATGGACTATGCCCGCTGTATGTCCAATACCTTTCAGACTTACAATACAACTCCTGCTGATGTCAGAAAAGATATTCACAAGTCAATTCTCAAGTCCATTGCCGAGAGCAATCCAAATTTTATTGCTGTTTGGGCAACATTTCAGTTAAGCACAATTGATCCCAAATGGGATAAAGAATATGGACGAGAAGACTATACCTATTACCGCGAAAAAAACGAAATAAAATATCTGGAAGAACAACTCGACTTAACAGGCTTCAGCACCTCTGGCTTATATTATAAAATTTATACCAACGCTGTTGAAACAGTTACCGATCCGTATTTCTATTCGTATGACAACAGCGAAAACAACCAGATTCTTGAAACAAGTGTTTGTATCCCCATAAAAGTAAACGGTAAATATGTGGGCTTAACCGGAATCGACTTATCGGTGGAGCGGTTTAAAGATGTAATTGAGCAGATAAAACCTTATGAAGGAAGCTTCGCCATGCTTCTGTCCAACAACGGCACGCTGATTTATCATCCTCAGAAAGAACTAATCGGTAAGTTATTTTCGGAAGTGGAAAAGGATCAGAACGATAAATACCATGTTATCGACAGCATACAAAAAGGAAGGGATTTCTCACTTAATCTGGATCAAAACGGGGAATCGTATCAGGCAAGCTTTGCTTCGTTTACAATAGGGCAGGCGCAAACACCATGGTCTCTTGCAGTAGTGGTGCCTCTGGCTCAAATTGTTAAAGAAGCTAACAACGAACTTGTCCTTCTTATAATTTTCGGAATCCTGGGACTAGTGGCACTAGGAACTGTAGTGTTTTTTGTGGCATGGAAAATCACCAAACCCATACAGCAAAGTGTGGAGTTTGCCGAAAAAATCAGTAACGGTGACTTAACGGCTAAGATCAATATAAAAGCCCAGGATGAAGTTGCTGTTCTGATCCAATCGCTTAAAAAGATGACTGAGCGCCTGAATAATGTAATAAGTAAGGTGAACTCAGGATCGGATCAGGTGTCGGAGGATGGCTATTTTCTTACCGAAAAAGCTGAAATGCTCTCTCGGGGAGCAATGGAACAGGCATCATCTACCGAAGAGATAAGTTCGCTGATCGATACCATTTCAGCAAACATCCAGCTTAACACGCAAAATGCGCATAAAACTTCAACACTGTCCGATTTGGCCAACCTGCATGTAAAGGAAGGATATGACTCCATGCAACTCTCGGTAAAAGCAATGCATCAAATTGCTGAGAAAATCAACATCGTGACTGACATTGCATTCCAGACAAATTTGCTTGCGCTCAATGCCGCCATTGAAGCAGCCCGCGCTGGTGAAAAAGGCCGGGGTTTTGCTGTCGTCGCCACCGAAGTTCGCAAACTTGCCGAAAGAAGCCGGATTGCAGCCGAAGAAATTATTAAAGTCACAAACGATGGTTTGGACAAAGCCATGCAAGCCGGAAAGAAATTTGAAGATATTGTACCGGAAATTGAAAAAACAAACACCCTGGTGAAAGAAATTTATCTGGCAGGAAATGAACATGTGAACAGTATTGAACACATCAACGAAGCAATTTCGAGATTAAGCAGCATTGCCCAGCAAAATGCCGAGTCGAGCGAAACCATTACCTCTCATGCCAAGGACCTGCTTGCTCAGGCCGAAAACCTCAGGGAAATCGTGAAGACGTTTAAGATCAGGTAGGGTCAGGTTACAGGATTTGGGTTAAGAGTTACAAGTTAAAGGATTCGAGTTCGGGTTAAGGGTTGAGGAACCTTCGGGTTACGATTTACGGGAATTGGCTGTTATTTTTCATGTGTATTGGCTATAGACTATCGACCATCGACTATCGACTCGATAGGTTAAGGCTTTTCCCTCTTACGACTTACTACTTACTACTTACTACTTACAACTTACGACTAAACAAGATACTTCTGCATATCAATCCAGAAATGTTCTCCTAAACCAATGGTGAAAACAAAGTTTCCGTAGAAACTATGAATAAGGGCAACCAACAGAAAACTCCTGGTTTTAAGATACAGATATGCCAGGTAAACACCCATGATAAAGGTTAAAACCAGTGAGATGGTACTCAGATAAAAAATATGTGCAAAACTGAAGGCCAGACCGCTGGCAATGATAATCATCCACGGCTTTACAAAGAGCTCCTTATAACGCCTGAACATAAAAACCCTGTAAATAATTTCCTGTAAACTAGCCGAAAATAAAGGGTAAAACAAAATAAACAGCAGCCAGATTTTAAAATTAAGCTGCGGCAAATTAAACAGATCCTCTTTGTAATTAAAGTACACCCAAATGAAAATAATTGCCGACGACAATAGAATCATCATAATATTTACAAGTAAAAACCCGGGCGGGATCTTAAACATCTTTATCTCACGCCAGTGAAACCGTTGTTTCTTCAGGTAATATATCAACAATAAAACAATGGGTATTAATATACTGCTCGGATTAAGCAAATTAGTTGAATACAGCAGCATCAGGGGTAATCCGAAAAACAGAATAATGAACTCTAATCCCAGGTATATTTTCTTCGCATAATCTTTCATCACAAATCATCACTTTCATTTATAGAACAAATGATGAAGATTTTTTCTTTTCGGAGGGATAAAAAAATGATGGTAATATAGTAAAGTCGACAGACCACAGACGACAGTCGACGGCCAAAAGCATCAATATGGGTCGATAGTCCATGGTGGCTCTGTTGTAAATTATTGTTGATAAAGTCGACAGACCACAGACGACAGTCGACGGCCAAATGCATCAATATGGGTCGATAGTCCATGGTGGCTCTGTTGTAAAATATTGTTGGTATCTGCAGAAATCCCAATTGCGGCGATGTTAAGCTTAAAGCCTTTCTTTGGGATGTTTTCACGCCGCCAAACATTAATTCTGTTTGATTAACCCAGGGCGCCGCTTCACTTTGCCCTGGGATGAATTAATCAAGGCTTTCAGCCTTAAAACATTAAATTCAACCTACATTTTTGCAAAAGAGCCATTAAGGCCATACACTATCAGGTTTTTAGACGCCGTAGGTGTCTCATTCTCACACTTCACAAAACTCTACCGGTAATCCGTCGGGATCGGCAATAAAGGTAAATCTTTTGTTATCTCTGGTTTCGTCGCTACGGATCGGCTCCACCTCGATGCCTTTCGACTGAAGTTCGGCAACCACATCATCCAGATTATCCACTTCAAAAGCAATGTGTCGCAATCCTCTTGCCTCGGGTTTGCTGACTCTCTCAGGCGGATTGGGAAATGAAAACAATTCAATCTGATACAATCCGTTCACTGCCAGATCGCATTTCCATGAATTCCGCTCCGAACGATATTTTTCACGTACTACAGCCATTCCCAGAACTTCGGTGTAAAACCTCTTCGACCGCTCATAATCGGAGCAGATGATGGCAACGTGATGGATGTGGTTTAATTTCATAGAATGAAGTTAAAAAGACAAATATAATATGTTACGGGATACGGGTTCCGGGTGCACTCAACTCGTAACCCGAAACCCATAACCCGCCTTTATCATTTCGGAACTTTCACCCTCACTCCTTCTGAATGACTTGAGAATTCGGGTGCATACATACACTGTATGGTGGTGATGCCGTTCGAAAAGTCGCCCTTTTGCGATACCCGGAGCGAATATTCGAAAACATAAGTTCCCTTGGGGAGATAGCCAATAAAAAAGTTCGTGGCCAAATCGCCCGGACTCTGGTAATACCACAATCCATCCTGGTATTTGTAGCCCGAAAGCGTTTCGACAGGTTCCAAGGCTGATGCCCGCATATCTTTCAGATGAATATATTCCATGGTGCGGTCGGCACGCAATTCAATGCGGACTTTCACAATGTCGCCTACACTCAGCGGATCGGCATCTGTTACCGGAGTAATCACCGGACCACGATCGGTATTAACTTCCCTGAACAGCTTTTTCGAAAGTTTAAGCGGCGTTTCGGCAGATGTTATCTTATCGAGCTGCTCGAAATACTGCCAGTAAACGGCTCCCCAGGCAACACCTTCGTCGGTTTTCTTTATTTTGATTTTGCCCATCTCAGGTGTAATTTCAGGTGCTGTCCAGGCGGTTTTGAAATACCCTGTGCCTGCTTCAACTTTGGTATCGTCGCGTTTAAAAGGATCGATCTTTTCGCTGCCTACAGAAATTTCGGCCAGCTTGTTGCTTGAAAGCACATCGGCACCGCGCCTCAGCAATGCATAACATGCTTCGGAGGTAGCTTTGGTGGTTTCCCAGTCCTGCGTTTGCTTTTGTTTGAGAAGCCAAACCTTCATATCTTCAACAGCTTTGGTGTCGCCGGCAACTTCGTCGAACACTTCAATCATCAGCGCCTGGGTTTCAACCGGAGCTTCATACCAGTAATAGCCGCGTTCGAGCTTCCAGTACATGCCCATTTCTTCGGAGTTGAGCGAACGCTCTTTCAACGAACGAACTATGGCCGATGCTACATCACCTTTCCCGTTGCGTTTCATTACCAGCGCCAACATTCCCTGGGCATAAAGATTTTGTTTCAACCAGTACTTTTCGGCCTGCGACATCCAATAATCAAAAGCCTCTTTGTTTGCGTTTTGCAGAGCAATATCCTTAAAATAACTTCGTGCATACAGGTATTGAATATCGATATACCCCAGGTTATTCTCGTCGAGCTTCAAGCGTTTCTTTTCTGCTTCAGCCTTCAGAAAGTCGTAACGGTCCTTCATTCTCAAATCCATAAAGAGTATGGCACGTTTCAGCATATCGTTTACCTTATCGGCTTGCGCATTATATTTAACACCCATCACCTGAAGATGTCCCAAACCCGATACAATGTACTGGGTTATGTATAAATCCTCCGGCAGACCCGGGAACCAGGAGAAACCACCATTCTTAAGCTGAGCATCCTGAATTTTCTTCAGTGCTTTTTCCTGTTCAGCGGCCATACGGTTTAAGTCGAATAACAATGCAACATTGCGCTTCCGCTGACTTTCACTTTTTGCATTCAGCACCCAGGGAGTTTCCTGCAGCAAAGCTGTTTTAAGTTCCTGGTTCTTTTCCAGATTAGATAGAAGCGCATCGGGCTGGATGGTGGACCAGGTATCGAATACCCGTTTGATATTGGGATTTGAATTGGCAATATGCGAAGCAATGCTGTTGGCATAAAACCTCGAAAAAGTCTGTTCGCTGCACTCATAAGGATATTCGATCAGGTAAGGCAAAGCCTGAATGGCATACCAGGCCGGATTGGAAGTAAATTCCAGCGTATAACGCTGATTTCTTAAAGTTGTGGATGTGTTATTCACAAGCTTTTCGAATGTAAACTCCTTTGACTGCTTTCCCCGGATGGGTAGCGGCAAGGTTTCGGTCACCAGTGTGCGGTTGGTTACCACCGGCAGGATCATTTCCTCACCATCGGAAAATTCTCCGGAGCGGGCAACAATCCTGTACATCAAGGCCTGAAGGCCTTCCGGAATTTCAATGTTCCATTCCATGTTGGCACTTTGGCGGGCTTTCAGTTTGAAATCCTTTACGTTCGATGTATTCTTCAGCAACGCATCCACTGGCTGCATGGTTAAGGCATCGAAAAACTCCAGGCGGGCCTGTCCTTCCATTTCTTTATCGACCAGACTGTTTACCTTGGCCTGGAAAACCATTTTGTCGTTCTCGCGGAAAAAGCGGGGCTGATTGGGAACCACCATCAGATCTTTCTGGGTAACCAGCTCTTTCTGCACAAGGGCCGATTTCAAATCAGTTGTATGTGCAAATCCAAGCATTTTCCAGCGGGTAAGCGCTTCGGGAATTGTAAAGTTGATGATAATTTCGCCTTGCGCGTTGGTTTGCAGATGCGGATAAAAGAAAGCTGTTTCATTGAAGTTTTTACGTGCCTTTACCTCGCTGAGATCCTGCTTTTTCGGAGCGCCACCTTTTGCTTCTGATTCATTTATTTCTTCATCCTTAGCCTCCTGTTTTTTAAGAGAAACGGCATCTTTGGTGCGCGCACTCTTAAGTCTTTCCTTCTCCTCACTTTCGCCGGGAGCAGGAGGAGGTGGAGGAGCATCGTTAAAAGCAGCAGACTCTTCAACCATCATATATACAGGCGATTCGTCTACAATTACGGGAGCGGCAAATCTAAGCTCTCCGTAATACCAGCGAAAACTCTGATACTCCGGTGTAACAACTTCCTTATAATTAAATGCATTCCAATCCCCGTTAAATTCCTGAAAACGGGAAATGCCAAATCCATTTAAACTTTGCCAGCGTAACCTGGAATAATCAGAGTTATACAGGTCTGCATCCCACGCATGCGCAACAAAAGCATCCAGAGAAGCATCGTAAAGGGTTGTCACCATCTCGGCCATGGCTTTATCAGCGTATTTAGAGCTTACTTTGATCTTCCACTGTTCCTGCTCGCCAGGCATAAGTTTGTCGCGGAAAGTCTCGAATTTAACATCGAGTTTTTTGTTCGTATAGGGAACATCCACTATGCGTGCATTGGCATACATCCGGTTATTCTTAACCGTAATGAGGTGAATTGCAATATTTCCCCGGTATTCTTCTTTAATCGGTATTTCAAGCATTTTCTGCTTTCCGTCGGAAGTCATCCATTGATGCTCCAGGATTACTCCGTCGCGTTCAATTTCGAAAAGATATTTTACCTTTTCGGAACTCACAGCAACAACTACTACTTTTTCGCCAGGTTCTCCGGCAGTTTTTATATCTTTTACCTTAAATACTGCAGGTATAACAGGAATTTCCGATTGAGAGTCGGTAAGTTCAAAATAAGCGACTTCTTTAACATCTTCGCCAAACTTATCCTTACTTACAATTTCGAGCATGTATTTTCCGGCTGTCCATCCCTTCAGGTCAGGAAGCTGTAACTTTTTACTCACGGAAGTATTGAATGGAACATTCAGCACCTCTTTCTCTTTATCCCATTTGTAAAAGTTGTTCTCGTCCTGGTAAAGGTCGTAAGGGAAAAGCTTGTAATACTCTTCTTTGGAATAGATGAATTTATCGGGCTGCTGCCAGAATCTTTCCCTGAAAGCTTTTACTGGTGTTTGCAACTTCCATACTGTAATTTTACCTGAAGCCGGTTCGAATTCACCGGCCAGATTGGTAGTTTTAATTGCAAAGCCTGTTGTATCGGCATTTTCCTTTTTATCGATATCGTGAACATTCACACCCAGCACCAGTGCTTTATAACCAATACTAACCGAGGTGGTGGCACTATGCGTCTCGCCGTTTATATCCGTAACATCGGCTGTTACTTCAAAAATAAAGGTAGGCGAAGAGGCTTTGCTGACACTTTCGTCGGGAATAGCGGTGAAGTCGATATTGAAGCTGCCGTCGGCTGCCGTTGTATCTTTTCCGTTGATAACTTCCATGTCGGGCGAAGAAGGATAATACCCGCGCCAGCTCCACCACCAGAAGGGAAACACAGCACGACGTACCACCCTATATTGAATTTTAGCGCCATCGATGTTTGCACCCGAATAAGCCAGCGCTTTCCCGGTTACAGTAACCTTTTCTCCTAACTTAAAAGTTCCTTTTACCGGCTCGAACTTCACCTCAAACTTAGGGCGTTTATATTCTTCTACCGAGAAATATGCAGTACTTTGGGACTGGTCATCAGCCGATAAACGCATCTGCCCCATCAGACCAGAGGACGGTGTTGTAAACGTTCCGCTGAAGGTACCGTAATTATTGGTAATGACCTGCTGGCGACCCACCACCTGCGAATTGACATCGTAAAAAGTAACGGTAAGCTTACGGTCGGGAACTATTTCGGGAGATTTCCCGTCGGTGGTAATATATAGTCCTTTATAATACAAGGTCTGACCAGGCCGATAAATAGCCCTGTCGAGAAAAAAGATCGTCTTACCCTGCCGCGGGGAATATCGCCGTTCGCCCTGATAAAAATGCCCGTAGTTTGTCCAGCCGCGGTTATTCATTTCGAAGGTGTTGATGGTATCTTTTCCCGAAACTACAGATAACTCAAAGGAACCACTCCTCCTGAAATATTCGGAGTACTGAAAAGGTATATCGGCATACCCTTCCTCATTCGTTACGAATTTTTGGCCTTCAACCAGTTCATACCTGCTTTTGGGTTCGTTGTATTCGCTCATGTATATCTGAACCTTTGCACCGGAGATGGGATCGCCGGTGCTGCGATCGACGATATAAAGATCGCTCGAACCATTGTCGCGATTGCGGTGAAAGTAAGCCAGGTTCGAAACCGTTGTAAAAACATAGTTGATCACATTGCCCTTTAGTGTAAACCCTTCATTGTTACTTAGGAGAATACAATAATTGCCGGTACCGGGAGCTTCCAGCTTTATTTCGGCACGATGCAGGTTATAATCACCATCGGTTGGCAGAACTACCTTGCCTGTTTTAACTGGAGCTTTGGCGAGCAGATGCGCCAGTAATTTCTCGTCCTGATCGTAATCGTATTTCTTCTCCCATTTTTGCCTGATGGCAAGCAATTCCCTGAAGTTTACAGGCACCACGCGCCAATATAAATTGCTGAAATTTCTGTAGCCCACCAAAGCCCTAAAGGGCTGCCCGGGCAGATTCACCTTTTCAACCTCTGCTTCTATTTCTTTGGTTTTTATTTCCTGCTGAAGGTTGTAAGCCTCCGCCGCAGCGGCACTTCCCGGAAATTGCTTTATAACCGAGGCACAAATGTCAAAAGCTTTTTTCCGGTCCCACTTAAGCTCATCGCTTTGCAAAGGATTATATTCGCCTGCTTTCTGGTTCCAGGTTTGTGCAATGCGAACCGAAACCGATGCTGCAGCCGCTGAGTTTTTATGCTTTTCGGCCAAATTCTGCAAGGCTTCCTGGTAAAGCGCGTCTTTATTCTGAAGTGTTGAATACTGATTTACGAACTCAAGCCGTTTGAGGTCGACGTCAACCAGGGCATCGGGATTAGCCTCCTTGAGATGAAACCTCAACAGATCCTGAAAAATCTTCAAAGTATAGTACTTATAGGCAAAAGTATCGCGGGTGGTAATATTCAGACTTGCAAACTTTGAGGCATCCAGGTAATAATCGGGCGAGTTAAGGGTGAACGAATAAGCCGGTGTGGTAAGCTCCGATTCGTTGTTCATGAAAAAATCGACAGCTTCGTGTGCCAGGAAATCGTATAAAGTAGGCCGGTAAGCTCTTCCCAGCTTGTTTCCCGGAGTGAGCACCTCCTTTAATTCAGCGGTTGGCGTTTTCTTCAATCTTTCAGCATCGGCGAGAGAAAGCTGGTAACATTCTATGGTTTTTTCAACGATCTGGCGCAAACTCCAGGTTGTAATATCGTCGTTTTTGAAGTTTTCGGTAGCAGTCCGGTCTCCGAAACGATAAGAAACATCCTGGAAATAATCCCGGTATTTACCGGCCAGAATACTGTAAAGCATTGGCTTAACAGGGTATGAAGCCGTTTTCAGTTCTTCTTCGATCAACCGGATGGCCACAGGAATACCGCCCTCTTCCTGCCGCTGCTCGATCCGTATCCGGACAATAACAGTCTTCAGGATTTCGACAGGTTTGTTTTCAACTTTAGCCGCCGCTTTTATTTTTGTAAGAAGCTTTAAGGCTGAAACATTTAAGCCGCTGTCTTCAAGAGCCTGAACTTTTTTCCAGGTTTGTGTGTAATTGAATGGTTTTTTGTCAGGATTTTGGGCATTGATTCTGCCGAAAAATACAAGCAGAACCCCGATCATTACATACTTTGAATGCATATAGGAAGATTTAGTTGTTTGGTTAATGGCCGGAAAACATGTTTCCGTTCCACCGTTTAACAATTAAGATGCAAATCTTACCCTTTTTCCATAAAAATGTGTTTTTTATTGGTTATTTCCTCAGGCAAATAGCTTTTATTTCATTTAACAATTTGGCTAACAACATCATAAAATTAGATATAATTATTATGGAGTAATGTTGGGAGCTGCTAAGCGGTCAATTTTATTTCCGCTTGGAACACATGAAAATTTGCAATTTTCAATTATCTGAATGTTTTCTTTTACCTGAAAACCTGTTTGATCTTTTTTTCTTTTATGTCAATTGATTAACTATTTGCAAATACTGAAACTTTGATTTGCAAAATCACCAGTTTTCCAAGCAGCATTGCAAATGCCGCTTAGCGTAGGTATAATTCCTGATGGAGTATCAACTATTGATGCTGGCTGTCTTAAATAATAAAATTTTATAACATTTTTCTCCAATTAAAAGTGTACTTTTGCGGCCTCAAAAATAAAACGAATCAAAAGCTTAAGTTATAAGAAACCATCGACTCTCGTTTATACTGGTTCTTGAATTTGGCCACTGGTTCTAAATAATTAAGTGGAATGATTACAGTATCAGGATTAGAAATTCAGTTTGGTAAAAAACCTTTATTTACCGACGTGAACTTAAAATTTACCCCCGGCAATTGTTATGGCGTGATTGGTGCGAATGGCGCCGGGAAATCTACATTTTTAAAAATTCTCAGCGGAGAGCTCGATCCGGCCAAAGGTTCCATTATCATGGGCAAGGGCGAACGTCTCTCCGTATTGAAACAGGACCACTTCGAATTCGACGAATACACCGTGCTTCATACCGTATTGATGGGCCATACCGAATTGCTTAAGGTAATAGAAGAACGCGATGCCATTTACTCCAAGGTTGATTTTTCGGATGAAGACGGCCTTCGCGTTTCGGAACTCGAAGAACAGTTTGCCGAAATGGATGGCTGGAACGCAGAAAGCGATGCTGCCAACCTGCTGAGTGGATTGGGTATCAAGGAAGAACTGCATCAGAAACTGATGAAAGAGTTGAGTGGTAAGGAAAAAGTGCGTGTACTGCTTGCTCAGGCATTATTTGGCAAGCCTGATAACCTGCTGCTCGATGAGCCTACCAACGACCTCGACCTTGAAACCGTAATGTGGCTCGAAAATTATCTTTCGGAGTTTGAAAATACCGTGCTGGTTGTATCGCACGACCGTCACTTTCTCGATTCAGTAGCTACACATACTGTAGATATAGATTATGGCCGTATTGAACTTTTCCCCGGAAACTACAGCTTCTGGTACGAATCGAGTCAGCTGGCCCTTCGTCAGCAGCAGATGCAGAACAAAAAAGCCGAAGAGAAAAAGAAAGAACTGCTGGAGTTTATTGCCCGCTTTAGTGCCAACGTAGCTAAATCGAAACAGACCACCAGCCGTAAAAAGATGCTCGAAAAGCTTAATTATGAAGAAATTAAGCCTTCGACACGTAAATATCCCGGCATCATTTTCACGCCGAACCGCGAACCGGGAACCCGTATCCTCGAAGTTACCAACCTGAGTAAGACCGTTGAAGGCGAGCTTCTTTTCAGGGATGTGAATTTCAACATCGAAAAGGGCGATAAGGTTGCTTTTATCTCGAAAGATCCACGCGCTATGACGGCTCTTTTCCAGATAATAACCGAAAATGACACACCCGACACCGGATCCTATGAGTGGGGCGTGACTATCACCAAAGCATACCTGCCATTGGATAACTCCAGGTTTTTCGAAACCAAACTCAATCTGTTCGACTGGTTATGCCAGTATTCGAATGATTCGAGCGAGTTTTACATTCGTGGATACCTTGGAAAAATGCTCTTCTCGGGCGAAGATGTCTACAAGAAAGCAAATGTCCTGTCGGGAGGAGAAAAAGTACGTTGTATGATCTCGCGTATGATGTTGTCGGATGCCAACTTACTGGTGCTCGACTCCCCTACCAATCACCTCGACCTTGAATCGATCCAGGCATTTAACAACTGTCTGACACGTTATCCGGGCGTTGTTTTAATGTCGTCGCACGACCGCGAATTTGTAGAAACCGTTTGTAACCGCGTAATTGAATTAACGCCCAAAGGCATCATCGATAAACAGATGAATTACGATGATTACATTACCGACGAAAATCTGAAGGAACAACGGGCAAAAATGTATACTGTCTAATTGTTGGGACGCGCAATTTGCGCGTCCATTGATGGACGCACAGGTTGTGCGTCCCTACGGTTTTTTATTCCAATACAAATAAAATGGTACCCCTGTCAGCATCAGGACAATTCCCAGCAGTGCCTCACGCGGATTGGTGAAAAATGTAATGAAAATCAGTGCTGTACAGAACAGTACAAAAAGGGCAGGTATCACAGGGTAGCCCCATACTTTGTAAGAACGCTCCAGATTTGGTTCTCTCACCCGCATTACAAAAACTCCGACAGTAGTAGCTCCATAAAAGAAAAAAGCTGCAAATACGAGCATATCCGTTAACTGATCGAAACTCCCCGACATCACCAGCAGTGATGCCCATACTGCCTGCAACCAGAGTGCATAATTGGGTGTGTTGTATTTTGGATGAATATCGGCAGCACGTGGAAAAAACAGCCGGTCCTTAGCCATGGCATAGTAAATACGGGGAGGCATCAGAATGGTGCTGTTGGTGCACCCAAGAGCCGTAAACAAAATCAGAATTGTGATAAGCCATAAACCAATAATACCGGCATATTGACTCACCACTGCAACAGCAGCAATACCATTTTGCGATTTATAAACACCGGCAAGAGTATCAACCTGTAAAACAAACAAATAGGTAATATTTACAAGCAAGTAAATAGTCATTACAATGGCAATACCTCCAAACAGGGCCAAAGGAAGATTTCTTTTCGGATTTTTTATTTCACTGCCCAGAAAACCAACACTGTTCCATCCTTCGTAAGCCCAGAAAGCAGCGAGCATGGCTCCGAACATTGCTTTTATGAGGTCGAAACTATACCACGGCCTAGAAACATAATGAACAGAATTTGTGGTAATATTAGAAAAGCTGCCATTGCTGAAGAAAAGACCAGAAATTACAATCAGAGCCAGTCCGCCAATTACAAGTTTCGTAATGGAATTACTGAGAAACGAAACACCTTTGAGTCCTCTCGTATTCAGGAAGGTCAGGCTGACAATCAATAATATTGTAAAAAGTTTTACTCCAATATTTTCGAAGGGCCTGAAAGCCCCGAATACTTCAATCTGCTCCCAGGCAGGAGACAAATGGGGCAAGGGAATCACAGCATTGAACGAATGTGTGAAAAGATAGGCAATAGATGCTACAGCTGCCGATTTGATAACGGCAAAAACGCTCCAGCCATACATAAAGGCCATAAATTTACCATAAATCCGCTTGAAGTAAACATATTCTCCACCGGCATCGGCGAGCATTCCGGCAATTTCAGCATTGCTCAAAGCTCCGAATAAAGAAATTATCCCTGCCAGTATCCAGCAAAGGAGGATCAAAGTTGGCGACATCAGCGCATCGGCCATGGGAGCAGCTTTTTTATAAACTCCCGATCCTATAATTGAGCTTACCACTAAGATGGTTGTCACTCCCAAAGTAAGCGACTGCTGAAGCTTTCCCTGCTGTTTCTCGTTTCTATGCATCCGTTTTGTTTCTTGTAATCTGCGGTGCTAAAATAGGAAAATTTGTGATGTGGGTGAGGGTTGCGGGTTACGGGTTACAGGGGGCGGGTGCCTATGTTTTTAGGCTATCGACCATGGTGGCTCTGTTTATATTATTGTTGGTACTAAATAGAAATCACAATTGCGGCGATGTTAAGATTAGTTCGCTTTTTTTGGCCATTATCACGCCGCCAAATAAATTCTGTTTATTTGAACCCAGGGCGCCGCTTCACTTTGCCCTGGGCTGAATTATCAAAGGCTTTCAGCCTTAAAATTCAAAATACATTTTGTGCAACATAACTCTATGGACTATCAACTTGTATTCTGTATTTCCTATCGACTATCGACCA
>JAJYAG010000104.1 GCA_021779665.1 Bacteroidota bacterium
CTTTGCGATTTCTTCCGGCTTTGCGGAAGGAATTTCTCCTGATGCCTGGGCCGACAAAAGTGACCATGATCCTGTAATCAGAATCATAGATAAAATGATTGATGCGTAAATTCTATTCACCATAATTTTATGCTTTAGTGAAGATTACAGTTTGTCCACCTTTGAGGCCGGGGTTAATAAATTCAAGTTTTACACGGGTAACCCCGTTTGGCCAGTAACGCTTCAGGGATCTGTCAGTAACTTCCTTAAATTCGATTACCGGCTTCACAACTTTGGAATTATAGGTCATGTTGAGTGTAAATCCATCACCTTCAAATTTCAGCACTCCGGGTTTCACTTCTGTAACTTTACAGTAAGTAATAAGGTTCGAACTGGTTTTTGCATCGTCCACCTGGGTTAATTCAAACTTGTCGCTTATTACAAAACTTTTTCCACGGTTTAAGGTGTAAGTGCGAACCCAGCTTTTTACTTTGGCATTTTCGGGATAAGCACCGGCAATATCAGTTGAAAAAGTGGCCGATTTAGCATCAGCTCTAAAAGTTGAATTTTTGGCCTTAAACGCTGTGCCATCTTTTTGATCGACGCCGTTGATGACCGGCAGATTATGATAACCCGACTGCATTGTCCATATTTCGTAACGACGCGAACTAAATGTTTTGGCAACATATTCTTCACGACCTACATCGATCAGACAAGGTTTACCATCAAAGTACATCAGGGCTGATCCAACATCGTTATGATTATGACTTTCTGCATTGAAACCACCTTTTGCACCAAAGAAGAAACCTTTAAAGCTGCCTTCCTTATCGCGGGCTCCGGCAACTTCGGTTTCGGGAAGCCAGAAATCAGCCACCAAAGCTTCCTGAGCTTCAGCAGTGCGAAGTTCATTTCTTAAACCCAGATTTTTAATCTGGTCGCCGATTTTACCTCCAATTGCGCCATCACCTTTATCATTTAACCGGAAAAGATAAGCGCCAAATTTTTGCATCACCGGATCCTGAATTGCTTTTCCATACCTGTAAACTATGGATGGATTACCGCCCGTGGTAGCATCGGCATCAGCAAAATTGAGAAAGTATGGTGCATGAATATTTGCTTTATAAAAATAATTACCAATGTTCTTTACAAGCGGATCGTTGAAAACATTGAACTTACCAGCAGTAACACTGCTCAGAACTTCCAGACTTTCGTAAAGAAGAGCCCCGGCAGCGCCCCAGTACGAAGGACCTTCATCGCAGCCGCCATCATCGGGATAACCATTCAGGAACTTGTCGAGCGAGAGGATAACTTTCTGAACTTCGGCAACCTTTTTCGCAGGATCGGTTTCTACAAGCAGGTAGCTTGTCAGCATGTTATAATTAATCCAGGGATTCCAGTTATTGGGACGTCCGCCTTTAAAACCCATGTACCAGAAGTCATCTCTCTTAAAATATGGCTCAAGCGACTTCTCCATAATTTCCTGCTTCAACCTTTTCGAAATGAGCGGATGAACTTTATCGAATTCATCTTTGAAAAGATACCAGGTCCAAGACAGATTGCTGGTAACTTCGCCAACACCCAGATCGACAATGGGCTCGTTTACATCGGGCAGGCCGCTGCCGGCTTTTTGAGGTCCGAGGTGTGCCGACCAGCCCCACCAGGTTTGTTCGCTATAGAACCAAACACCGTTAATAATCTGATCCAGAAACCGGCCCTTGCCTTCGACAAGCTCGCCCATCACAAGCGATATAAGTGCATTGCTGCAGGCCGCATAAGCACCCTGCCGGCGATCGCCCGACCTGATAAATTCCAGATAATCGGTGGCCTTCACAACGGGCCAGGTATATTCAAGGAATCCCTCGGCGCGCTTGGTGTAATCCTGTTTTGTCTCAGCTGGTAAATTGTCCCAGAACTGGCGGTCCTTATAACCGGGAAGTTTGTTCCAGGAATTGTCTGTAACCATCGCTTTTGCAAGATCGATTGCTTTCGACTGATTAGCCAGTATGTTCCTTTCCTTAACAGGAGGTTCTGCCTTCAGAAAAGAAGTAGCCATAAAAAGCAGAATAAAAGCTGCCAGAAGCCTAGCTGTAGTTTTCATAAAAGTTAAGTTTATTGAATTACTAAAATATAAATGGTTAAGTTTTCACATCATCATAGTTATTCAGCTGTAATGCTCTTTTAAAGTTAACTAAAAATCATTATTTTTTATTACATCCAAACTAAACCTTTAAATTTACCCCTTTAAATTTCAATTATGCAGTTTAATCATGCCGGAGAGCTTGCAGCATTGGCTGTGGCTTTCTTCTGGACCATCACCGCTTTATCATTCGAGTCGGCCAGTAACAAAGTCGGTTCACTTGCAGTTAATTTAATTCGTTTGTTATTCGGATTTTTCTTCTTAAGCACCTTTTCGTTTTTCTACCGTGGCCACATTTTCCCCGATGATGCCGGACTAAACCAATGGCTGTGGTTAAGTCTCTCAGGATTGATTGGTTTCGTACTGGGCGATTTGTGCTTGTTCAAATCGTTTACAGTCATCGGCTCCCGAATAGCCATGCTGATTATGACGCTGGTGCCTCCCATCACGGCAGCCTTGGGTTTTATTTTTCTGGGTGAGAAATTAACACTCTTCAACTTTATTGGAATGACCCTCACCGTAGCAGGTATTTTTACAGCAATATTCAGTCGTGCCTCACAAGGCGAAAAGCTGAAGCTCAATATGCCTGTGAAAGGATTTTTGCTGGCGCTGGGCGGTGCTGTAGGTCAGGCTTTAGGATTGGTTTTAAGTAAAAAAGGAATGGGAAACTACGATCCTTTTGCAGCTACTCAGATCAGAGTGATTACAGGAATATTGGGTTTTGCCGGTTTGGTGCTGATATTAGGCCGCGGAGAACAAATTCGAAACGCCTTCAGGCACAAACTTGGCATGAGAGGTATTGTAATAGGCTCCTTTTTCGGGCCTTTTTTAGGAGTTTCATTTTCACTTCTCTCAGTAAAATATACCGAAACAGGAATAGCCTCGACGATTATGGCCCTGGTGCCAATTTTCATCATTGCCCCGTCGGTCCTCATATTTAAACAAAAAGTAACCCTCAGGGAAATCATAGGAGCCGTCATCAGTGTGACCGGAGTGGCATTATTTTTCATAGGATAACTGCATTTACAGAACATCAGGGCAGTTATATATCTGACATTTATCCGTTAGTCAATTTTAATCTCCGGAAGGGTAAAAATTTGCCATAACTGAACTAAATTTATGATCTCAATTATCATAACTATGAAAAACCTGTTTACCCTTTTACTACTATTTTTGGTTACAACAGTAAATTCCCAGGTTAAACTTACCTATCAGAACCATGCCTATATAAGAGGCGACCGGCATGACTTTTTTCTGACCCAGAAAGTTGACGAAGGGAAAAGCGGAGCAGATGTTTCATGGGATTTTTCGGATCTTGTTACCAGTTCGAATTTAACCAGCTACATGGTAGATCCTCTTACTACCGAAAAAGGGACGATGATACCCAAAGCTAATCTGGCACTCATTGAAAACGATAATGTATTTTATTTCAGGGTTGAAAGGGATGCATTGTTGCAATACGGATCAGCCGGACCTTGCAGTGTAACCATGTATGGAGTGCCATTCGAAAAAATGAAATTCCCTTTTGCCTACGGAGACAAAGTCCGGGGAAATTTCAGCGGAACCATACAAAACGGAGAGAAATACTCCGACGTATCCGGTTCATATTCCATTGAAGGAGATGCCTGGGGAAGTTTGGTGCTGCCCAATGGTTTTTACCAAAATACCTTAAGAGTAAAGCAAACCCGGATCATGAAAATATCGGGCGGTAACGACCTGCAAGAAATCACTTACCGCTGGTACTGTGCCAATGTGAGATATCCGCTTCTTGTAATTATAAAATACGAAAATAACGGTAACACCACCACAACCCAGGTTGCCTACAATGCACATTACCCGTTGGAAAATCCAAAGAATAACGAAGAAAAGAAAACCATTCGGCTGATGTCGGACTTAAAACTCGATGTCTCACCCAATCCTTTTGTGGAACAGGTACGCGTAGGTTATCATCTGGATTACACTACAAATATGACCTTTGAGCTTTTAAATAATTCGGGAGTGGTTGTCAGCATTCTGCAGCAGCCCATTGCAAAAGAAGCCGGTACCTATTCCGAAATACTTCCGGTACCCTCAACACTGCCACTCGGTACTTACTATTTAAAAGTAACTTATGGTAAGCTGGTGATTGTAAAAAAGATTGTTAAAGTAAATTAAGCTGGCACCGGCCAATCTGTTTCATGTGAACTCAGCTATTTTAAATAAGGAAATTAAACTTAGTATTTCCATATTTAAATAAAAGCTTTACTTTTGCGGAACTAAAAAAAGGAGAGCTGGCAGAGTGGTCGATCGTGGCAGTCTCGAAAACTGTTGTACCTTTACTGGTACCGGGGGTTCGAATCCCTCGCTCTCCGCTGAAAGCTGCATAACTGCAGCTTTTTTTGTTTTAGAGCGAGGGATGAGAACCCTAGGGTTCGAACGGCGCAGCCCTCACGACCAAAAGGAGTAATGCCTCGCTCTCCGCATTTTCAAGAGAAAAGAAAAGCAAAAACCCTCTAAACCGCCCGTTTTTAGGGCTTTTTTAATTTTAGGCGAAGCAGAAAAAAGCAGAAGAATTCATCTAAAAACATCCTAAAAAGGTGGACTAAAAAGTAGCAGAAAAAAGGTTCCACCTCTTCGCCTTTAATTTCAACCGCAATTTACCCTGCCAAAGAAACTCCAATTAGTCTTCCAATGCCAAATGTAATGGCCGCGGCCGCCAAGCCGAAAAGTACCTGCCGAAAACCTGAATACCATACGCTTTTACCTGTAAACAAAGTAATAGAAGCACCGATTAAGAACAGACCTGCTGAGCCTGCAATTACACTGTATATAATCGCATTGATTCCACTTGAAAACATAAAGGGGAAAAGGGGAATTATAGCACCTACAGTAAACAGGATGAAGGAAAAAATTGCTGCTTCAAAAGCTGAACCCTTTAGTTCTTCGGGATTAATGCCCAGTTCTTCTCTCACAAGTACTTCGTGAGCCGTTTCTTTATTCTGCATGATATCATGAGCCATCTGGTGAGCCTGGATCTCGGAAATGCCTTTCGCCATATAAATCAGCGCCAGTTCCTGCATTTCTGCCTCAGGGTTAGCTTCAAGCTCTTCCATTTCCAGTTGCATCTGGTTCTCGTAAAGCTCCTGTGAACTTTTTACTGAAATCCATTCACCCAAAGCCATAGAGAGAGCTCCTGCAAGCATTCCGGCCATGCCGGCCAGCAAAACACCCTGTTGTCCGGCGGTAGCGCCGGCAACTCCCATGATCAGACTAAAATTTGAGACCAGTCCATCGTTGCCGCCAAGAACAGCTGCTCTGAGGGCATTTCCTCCAACCGATCGGTGTTTGCTCTCTAATTTTGCCACATTTTCGCCCGATACTTTGGCTTCATTATCCATAAGCATTCTAAGAATTTTAACATGATTGGTTTCAGAACCATTAATATTCATGTCACTCTTCTTTTTTGCCACCAGAATGGAATTAGAAATGCTTTTTTCAGTATCCATTAAAACACCCAAAACATAGTTGTATCCAAAGGTTTTACCAATAATGTTTAAAACCTTGGCTCGCCAGGACGGGTTCATAAGATTGGTAATATTCATGGTTTCCTTTTTTGCAAAAGCTTCAGCATGCCCTTTTTCAATTTCTTTCATTTGTCTGAACACCTTGGCAATAGATTCGTCCGGTTCATTATCGGCAAGCTTTCCATACAAATAGCTGGCATCAACTTCCGTTTGAATGTGTCTCTTCATTGAATAATTATGAAATTGTAAAAATTGTAAAAATAAAAATCCTGTACTTTTATGACCATGCAAAATAGCATGTATTAAAGTACAGGATAAATACAATCTTCGCTAAAACTCAACAGTATCTTACAATGTGCTTATTTTTAAAAATTTTTCGGAGCCTGTCATACATATACCACAACGTTTCGGAGGATTTACATCATAGGTGTTTCCGCAGGTTGCGCAAACATAATAGGTAACTGAAAGATCTTTTGCAGAATTGTTTGTAAGAGCACTTAATGCATTTTCATACATTGTTTTATGTTTCTTTTCCGTTTCGAATGCATAATTCAGGCTTATTAAGGCAAGTTGGTTTTTGGCCGCACTGGCATCTTTTATAAATTCCGGATACATGGTGCTTGCTTCATAACTCTCGCCTTTGATAGCATCCTCAAGATTTTCCTTAGTTGATTTTACGGTAAACTCTGGGGTTATTGCAGGGGTTTGAACTCCACTTTCTTCCAAAACCGATTTGTGATTATTGGCATGGATATTCTCGGCTACGGATGCCGCTTTAAAAAGTAAGGCAATGTTATAATATCCTTCCTGTTCAGCCTTTTTGGAGTATGCAGCGTATTTGGCCGATGCTGTAGTTTCACCCTTAAATGCAGCTAAGAGATCTTCGGTGGTTTTAGCCTTTGCATCCGATGTCTGGACTGATTTATCCTCATTTTTGTTATCCTGTCCATTATCTTTCATTTCGGCAGTGGCAGGTTCCTGAAGATTGGGGTTCTTACTTTCCGAATTTCCACATGAGGTTAAAACTAAAGTTCCGAACACAACAACAAAACCAAGTGAGTACAAACGTTTTTTCATAATTTTAAAATTTTAGATTTTAATTTTCTTATGATGCAAAGATGACTTGGTTTTCTTTAAGGCTTTCTTCAGGAATTCTTAAAATCAGCTTAAAATTTTTGAAAGAAAACAAAGGGAAAATGAGGTTCCTTTATTCACTTCGCTTTCCACCTCAATGGTTATTTCCTGGAGATCAGCGAGTGTTTTTACGATGTATAGCCCTAATCCGATGCTTTGTACTGAAGGGTTATCCGGATTATTAGCTTTATAAAAACGGTTAAAAATGTACGGGATATGTTCCTGCGAAATACCGGGACCGTTATCTTTAATTATCAGTTTCCTTTCACTGCTGTTCCATAAACAGCTTATCCTTCCATCAACATAGCCATATTTGAAAGCATTACTAATAAGGTTATCAATAATTATCTCCAGAGAAGCATAATCTGCATGAACCATTTCTTCGGAATCCACGTCTATTTCCATGGAAATATTCTTGCCGCCAAAACGGTACAGCCATCGGTTTTTAACCTTTAAAAGAAGTTCATGTATCAGCAAAGGTGCTTTTTGTAGTGTTACATTTCCCGAATCGAGCCTTGCCAGATGCAGCAATTCATCTATGGTCCGGTTCATGTAATCTACCTCCTGAATAACCTGCCGGATTTTATTTTCATATTGCTGCGAATCGCGGGTTTTTCTTATCAGCACTTCAAGGGTACCTTTGATACCTGTCAATGGCGTACGAAGCTCATGTGAAATATCTGCCGTGATTTGCTTTTCACGGATGAGGCCAACTTCTATCTTTTCGAGTAAACTGTTTATGGTGGTGGAAAGCTGGAATATCTCGTCGTGGTGCTGAGGCATGGGCAATCGTGCACTCATGTTGTTGTAGCCCATTTTACCTGTAATTTCGATGAGTTTTTTCAATGGAGCAATACTGCGCGAAGCTGCAAGAGAGGTTACAAAATAGAAAAGCAGCAACATAAGCGGAAAAGCTATAAAAAATGTACTGCGAAGATTAGAGAGAATAAGTACTGATTCCTCCTGAGATACTCCAACATCAAGCTGCCCTATAATCTTCCCCGACTTGTTTTTAATTGGAAACTGACCCTGACGCAATCTTTTTCCATTGAATTCTACATTGAAAAACCTTTCGGAATTAAGAGACGTTGCATATAAAAGGTGATCGTTCTGAAGATTTCGGGAATGAATAACAACTCTGCCCTGACCATTAACAATCTGAAAAAAAGTAGGATTAACTTCAGCCTGGTTATGCTCTCTCTCCTCCCATTCGGTATTGAGGCTAAGAATTATAGAGTCGTCACGAGTAGTAATCTGGGAGAATATTTCTTCCATCTCTTCCCTTATATCGCTATCCATGTGCCGGTACGAGGTAATATAAACCGTACTGTAAACCGCCGAAAATACAAGCAACATAGTAATAGCAGCAGCAACTGTATTAAAAAGAGCTATTCTGTTTGTAAGCCGCAGGTTCATAAATCGTCGTTAATTCGATATCCTACTCCCCGTATGGTTTCAATAAACGATATTGCATTCTCATCATCGAGTTTTTTACGCAACGAATTAATATATACATCTATAACTGAAGTATCATAGTCGAAATGAACATCCCATACTTTCTCGATGATACGTGTCCGGCGGCTCACCTTACCTTTGTTCCGCAATAAAAATTCCAACAGAGAAAATTCCTTTTGTGTAAGTTCAATTGGTTTACCGTCTTTGGTTACTTTGTGAGAGTCTACATCCATTTCAATGGGGCCATAACTGAATCTGGTGTTTTCTCCCCTTTTCCCGCGCATCAATACCCGTATCCTGGCCAGAAGTTCTTCAAAAGCAAATGGCTTGCGGAGGTAATCATTAGCACCGGCTTCGAGTCCAAATACTACGTCGTCGATGGTATCCCTGGCAGTAAGAAAAATGATCGGTACCGTTTGATTTTCTTTTCTGATGCTGCGGCAGATTTCAATTCCGCTTAGCCCCGGTAACATCCAGTCGAGAATAATTACATCGTATTCATCCAGATTATCCTGAGCCATTTGAAGGCCTTTTTTTCCGTTATCGGAAAAATCAATGGCAAAACCCTCCTCTTCCAATCCCTCACGAAGGAAATTAGCAATGGAGGTTTCGTCTTCTACAAGTAAAATGCGCATGCACAAAAATATTAAACTTGCAGTGAACTCTTAATCGTTATCATGATTATTTTCGTCAGACTCCTGATTACTAACGGCTGCATTTCCAAAACCAAGTTCTACTCCAGCTGCATGCCTGAACACAAGCTGTCCTCCCAGATAACCTGTGCGGGCAACTCCAGCCACAGCGCCAAGTAATAAAATAAAAGCGGTAATCTTAAGCCATGTCAGAGATTTCTTCCAGAATTCTATAATAAAACGCACCACAGCAGCAGCAATAGTGAGCCATAAGGTTATTAATGCAGCTTCTTCATGGGCTTCTATAGCTGTTCCGAGTGAACCGCCTTCCATTCCTTCTCCGGCTGAATGGCCTGTCAGATAAGAAACAATTGCTCCGGCAGCTGCAAGAATCAAAATATAGAAGGACACTTTATGGAAAAAGTCCTTTTTGCTGATAAAACCAATTGTTTCAAACAAGAATCCGACAAGCACCAGGGCTATTGGAAAATGAACAATCATTGCATGGAGGTGTGTTGCTGTAAACATAAAATTAAGATTAAAGTTTGAGCAAAGTTCTGTTTGGTAGCATTCAGTTTTACTTAAGCAATTCTTAAAATTTGCTTAAAAATTATTTAAGAAAGTGAACGGGCTTTAAATAATTGACTTACTTTCCAAATGTTGTTAAATATCACTTTTGAAATTCACTTTCAATGCTTTCACGAAGATCGTACATGATCCATTGTTTTTTCATTACCGAGGATTTCTCTGTTTGAAGCAGACTTATAAAATCCTTTACACCTAAAGGTTCATTTCCATTACCATGAATCAAAACAATGCTGCCACTGTGCACAGGTTGCCCCTTTGCCAGCCACGCATCACTTCCAACAGGTACAAGACCAAAATCAGTAACCATACTCACTTCCTTTTGATTGGACACTAATCCCGGAAAACGAAAGAATATTGAAAAAATAACCCCTTGCTGAATTAAGGCTTTTTCAGTTTCAAGTATTTCAAAGGAAAGATCGGTGTTGGGTTCCAAAAGAAAGTTTTTCGTTAAAGGAGCTTTGGGATTATACCGGTGCGAAAAAGTATGATTGACCCATGTAACAGATATATCTCCTGATCTAACCAGTTTAATTAACCAGTTAAAGTCATTGTAATGAGTTTCCATAAACTTTCCGGTAATAGAAATCGCAACAGGTACTGGACGCTCTGTTTTCTTGAACTCATCTATAAGACTTGTAAAAATAACCCTGTCCAGAGGTTTGTGCGAAGGGCATAAGTCTACTGTTAAGGTGACTCCTTTAAGTTTAGGAGAACCATGGATGATTCCAGAGTTTTGCAGAGACAAGGATTGATTTCGGGCGGCTTGCAGGGCTCTTATGTAGGCTGCTTTCTTAAATTGAGCTGAAAGTTGATTCCATGTGATTGGTCTTATAATGAGGTTATCTTGAAACAAAAGATAGGTTTGAAGATTATCGGGATCCACAGCTACATACTTAACCTTACCATTTTGAATAAACTTCCGGATAATAATTAAATCCTTTGAATTATATTTTACTATCACCAGATAAACAATATAATTATTTATACCATCCTTTTTGACCGGTGTAGTCATGTTTAAATTGAGAATAACGATTAAGGCTGAGATCCCTATCAAAATGAAGAACGGAATACCTTTTAATTTTGAAAATTGAAACATAGTGTTAAGTTCGGGTTTTCATAAGCAAATTTAGTGAGCTTAGTCGTTTCCTTTCCTTTAATGACCGGTTTTTAATGGCAATTGTTAATTTTTGATTGAAATAATTATAAAAATATTTTTAGAACAAAAGGTGGAGCTTCACAGATCCACCTTTTTAAAATTATAACTACTACTATGAATGTTTAATACTTTTCGAATAATGACTACATATCCTCGAGAGGAGTGTGGGAGTAAAAAGAAATCTGATCATTCTTGGAGATGAACTTCTGTGCTGATGCCGTTGCTGTCAAAGCTACCAATAAAGTTATCAATACTTTCTTCATGTTGATTCTAAAAAATTTTGGTTACTATTTAAAAGAAAATACCCTTGAAATATTAAAACCAAGATGAATCCCTCCTTTTTGCCATTGACCGGTTGTTTCACCTATAAAGCCCTTTTCTATCATGGCGAGTGAGTTTGTAAGATGAATCTGAAAAACATGTCCACCAGTTTCAATATCCACTCCAACAGATAACGGATTGTAAGTCTTCATTTCCCTGTAATCCTTGAAACCAAAAAAAACATAATAATATTCGGCATTTAACGAAACTCTGCTTGATAGTTTAAACCTTCCTCCCGCACCCATGGCAAACAGGTCGTTTGGTTCCACTGCCGTTCCAACCATGTTCCTATGTACGTAAGTAGGATTAAGTTCAAAAGAGAACCTTTCGTTGAATTTGCGGGCGACCAGAATTTGATGGACATAACTCACCCTATCCCAGAAATAATATTTATCAGGTTTATCGGATTTTAAGGAATTTACTGAAGAAGATGACAGATAAGATACCGATACAGGCATTTTTACAGCTCCCTTGCTTTGTCTGAGCAGCGTAAATTTCATAAAACCATCGAATGTTTTTTCGTATGTGCCTCGGCCTACCCCGACCATTATCCAGTCGGTAATACCATATTCGAGGCTAAAATGGATATTTGCCTGGTCAAGGCCCCAAAGGTTATATGCCCCGCTGTTAAGTTCCCCAAAACGGTGCGAGATTCTGAAATCGAGCTGTTTTGAGGGCATACGTTCAATGGAGTGTCCGGAAACAATCCTGGTAGATTTAAATGTTGCTGTGGCATATTCAATACTGGCCTCCTGTGAGGTTGCTTCGTCGAGGAGCTTGTCAATATCCTGAGCCTGCAACTGGAGCATATATCCAACAAATGCTAGCGATAATAGGAATAATCTTCTCATGATGCTGTCTTTACTTAATTGTTCAGGGCCCCTGAGGTAACCCATTTTCTGATTATTGTTATTTTACAACCTTCAAGCTTTGAGGAACCCTTAGGCATTGCTGAAAATCCATTTTGATGACCAATGCTTCCCACTAACTTCCCGTTATCAGCAACTGTTTTAACATCTGGATAGGTACCCAGCTTGACATTTCCACCAAATGACGAGGCCACGTTGTTGGCATGACAGGACAGACAATAGGAATCGAGTATAGGTTTTATAGCTGCTGAGTAGGTGAAAACTGAGGTGTCGCACTGCGATATTTTTGGATATAAATATTCTTCGTTATCCCAATAACAACTATGATAAATGAAACCAGATATTACTAAAATTATCACCAAACTTATAAAGTTAATATTGGAGGCGGTTTTTCGGATCATGACAATACTTATTTCGTTGTGGAACAAGAGGTATTTTTAGCACCCTGAAGTATCCAAACTTCGATCAAGGTACGCTGTTCTTTGGTAAGGGGTCTATCCGGGGGCATCATCTCAGGGTTGAGCGGACTGGTGATTACCCTATAAACTTCGCTTTTCTGTGGTTTGCCAGGTTCAACAAGCTTCATAATTGAGCTGTAACTCGTTGCATCGAAACCTTCCTCGGGGTGGGAACCACCATGGCAACCCGATATGGCACATGAGGTTTGGAATATCGGAAGAACTTGGGTTTCAAAACACACAGTCTCCAGGGAATCAACACCCATCGCTTCATGACGGCAGGAAGAGAATATTACAGCCAGTAAAAAAGTACTGAACAGGCTTAGATTAGATAACAAGACTTTCATGGTGCAGGAGTGGAATAAAATTAAAAATAGTATAAATCTTTTCGTCTATTTTAACAAAAGCGTAAATCTCCATATTAAAAAGCTATTACAATATTGTGAGAATGTTTCTGAGTTCTAAAAATAAACAGCGATAAACAGGGTGTTTATTTTGTAAGTATCATCCAATTTAGCGAATCCATTTAAATCAGATAACCCCTTTTGTCATCAGGCTCATAATGAACCTGTATTTCGCACCTGGGAATCTCCTGAGAAATTTTCTTTTCTACCAGTTCCGAAATTTCATGAGCATCCCAAACACTTATTTCCGGATCCACATGAATGGTTACATTGACAAAGGTGTCTGCCCCGGAGATACGGACCTTCAGATCGTGAAAGCATATTACTTCGGGTGTTTGCTTTAAAACATCCGTGATTTTAGCAATTGTCGGTTCCGGTGCCCTGTCAAGCAAAACATCAATTGCTTTGCGTCCCAATTTGTAGGATACAAACAAAACAATTAGTGCTACTATCAAAGCTGCAACCGAATCGGCAAAGAAAAAGCCAAACTGGGCGCATATCAAACCTAAAAGTACTACTGCAGAGCTCCAGATATCGGTCGAAAAATGAAGCGCGTCCGCTTCCAGTGCCTGGCTGTTGTGTTTCCTTGCAACTTTATACAAAGCCCGTGAACGTGATACATCCACCACAATAGAAATTATAACTACCACATAACTCCAAACACTCACTTCAATGTGTGTGTTACCGGTGACAAGCCTGTTGGTAGCCTCGTATATGATCCATGCACAAGTAATTACCAGAAGGATGGTTTCCATAAATGCAGAAAAATTCTCTACCTTACCATGCCCGAAATTGTGTTTTGTGTCGGCAGGTTTATCGGAGATTTTGACCGAGAAATAAGTGATTACGGCAGCAACAAGATCAAGACCCGAATGCAACGCCTCGGACAACAGACCCAAACTGCCTGTAATTACCCCAACAATTAATTTAAACCCCGTTAAGAATATGGCTGCAAAAACTGACAACAGTGCAACCCTGCTTTTTTCATTTTTCATGTTACGATCGCCCTGATTAATCTTCGTACTCTATATCTTCGTATTGTTCTCTGTCATCCCCGCCAGAGTAATTCGCACGCACGGTTAGGGTAAAAACCGATATGACTGCAACTATTACAATTGCCAGAAAAACATTCAATATCATGTTTCCCTTTATGCCTTCGCCCTCGACATTTTTGTAACCGGTAAAAATAGATTTAATGGTTTCTGCTTTGCGGTTATTGTAAAAATCGATTATCAGACCAGCAAGATGAATAATAACCAGAACAATCAGGATATTTACAAATATTTCGTGCGGTTCTTTAAAAATTTCAGGGTTGCTCTGCGGAACAATCCCAGTTAACGGACCAAATCCCTTCGCCGAAAGAGCCAGCATTCCTGAAGCGCCAACAAGCATGACATCAATCAAAATTGCTAGCATAATGACTGCCGATGCCGGATTGTGCCCTGCAAAATTTTGTTTACCATTTTTGATATTGGTGAAATATAATTTTATAGTCGATATTTTTACAGGAAAGTCTCTGAACCTAGAGTACCTTGGGCCTGCGAAACCATAGACTATTCGGAATAATAAAAGAATTACCGCCATATACCCAAAAGCGGCATGAAAATTTAAAAGTTCTTCCTCCTCGCCCAAGATATAAGCACAAACCAGGCTTAGAAAGAGAAACCAATGAAAAAGCCTCATAGGAGAAGCCCAAATGTATGTTTTCATGACAGATTTAATTAAATTGTAAAATGAAGAAATGATCGCAATAAATGGAGCAATTACAATTTAGGTGGTTGCCAGACGGGGGATGTATACCAAGAAGGAACAGAGAAATTATTGTGGTTAAGTTTAAGGAATTTCGAAGGATAAAAGACAAATTCCGAGTCTGTTTTTAAGATTTTTTGTTCCTCGTGGTGATGATGATGGTGAGCTACAACATACAATTCTGTTTTGGTATCAGAATCGCTATCCTGTAAACATGGCAAATAAGAGATAATAATACCATCAAAGCCAATATATAGCAGAACAACTAAAAATATAAAACGATATGTTTTTCTGATATAATCCATGGGAACAAATTTATGAATAATCTACTTGGTTATGACTCTTC
Organism: Bacteroidota bacterium; assembly: GCA_021779665.1. Lineage (GTDB taxonomy): Bacteria > Bacteroidota > Bacteroidia > Bacteroidales > JAAUTT01 > JAAUTT01. The sequence continues at coordinate 14,732 of JAJYAG010000104.1, forward strand.
ATTCGAAAAGTTAGTATAATCCGCAGTAAGAATTCATATAGATATTCGGTTTGCCTTTCTTTTGTATTTAACTTCACCCCGAACATCCCATCGCGAAGCTATCATGGGGAAGAGGTGACCGAAAGATTGGGTAATTGGTTAGGATAGTCAAGGTCAAATTTCTAGACACCTAATTAAAAGTTTAGACGTAAATTAGTCGCGTTCATTTTGCTGTAGCTTAAATATCAGTAATTTGTAATCATAAATTTTAGACATAGCCTGAAATCTGGCCGAAATCAGGGGCGACAAGAAATCTTTAAATTAAATATAACCTTTTTAGCATAAATATAGTTAAATCCATTAATCATTGCGGGGCCAATTACACCAATATGCGTTTCATTCTCAAAGGTTTTGAATTGCATTTTTAACCCTTCATAATTATGCTTCTGGATCTTTTTTGAGCCGCAGCCCTCTTACCGGTTTTGTTTCATCTGCTCCAGCAGATAGTCTTTGTTCTTTAAACCGATATAGCGGTTTACCTCCACGCCATTCTTCAATAATATTAGCGTTGGAATATTCCTTACTTTAAACTTCTGTGCAAGCGACTGGTATTGTTCTATGTTTATTTTGCCAACATAGGAGCTTTCATTTAATTCGCCTGCCACTTCATTCAGTATAGGTGCCATCATACGGCAGGGGGCACACCAGCTTGCCCAGAAATCGATCAGAATGGTCCTGTTCTTTGTTACCTGGCTGAAATTTTTATCCGTTATAGTGATTATCTTTTCATGATCGGCAACAGCCGGCATGCTCTTCATTTTCCGCTGGGCTATCAACATCACAACACCAAAAAATAAAATGATGAGCCCGGTTATAATCATAGCTGTTTGCATAATCTTTATTTTACAAGTAAAACTTCATTAATCGCTTTAACCAGCGCATCTTTTGGCAATGCTCCCATTGCGGCCTGCGGCTTGCCATCTTTAGGGATAAATATCAGCGTTGGCAAGCTTTGTATGCCCAGATTTGCCGATAACAGCTGTTCCTTATCGGTATCAACCTTGTAAACAACAATTTTACCGGCATATTCCTTGGAGATTTCTTCGAGACGAGGGGCCATTACCCGGCATGGTCCGCACCAGTCGGCATAAAAATCGATGATGGCTGGTTTTGTGCCCAGATATTTCCACTCTTTATTGGCTTCGTAATTAAAAACCAATTTTTTAAACTGATCATTGTTCAAATGAATAATATTACTGTTCTTCTGCTGTCCAAAGGATGACACCAGCAAAAAACTTAACAGGGAAAGTGACAATAAAATTTTTTTCATGACATTTCTTTTTTAGTATTCCTAAATCTCTTCTGTTTCAACAATTTTGGCAAGAATATCCGAATAAGGGAGAATCAGGTATTTTTTGCCTTCAAACTCAACTTCTGTGCCACTATATGCCTTAAAAAGCACGATATCTCCCGGCTTGATTTCAGGATTATCAATAACACTCATTCCGGCCACCGGGGCCATTTGAGGTTTTTCTTTCGCTGTATCGGGAATAATTATCCCCGAAGCGGTGCGCTGTTCTTGTTTCGATTCGGTTATATCCAGAATAACCTGCTGATTAACCGGTTGCAATTCTTTCATGACTTATTTCTTTTTATAATTTATATTGTAAACTCCCATTTGGACATGAAGCCACACATTTCAGGCATTTAGAACAGGTATAACTTACCCCTGGTTTATCCATATTCACCTTGTAAAGACTGTATTTTGCGGGCTCCATAGCCACTATATAGCATTGCTTATCGCAAATACCACAGGTTTTGCACGATTCGGCATTTAATTTTATTTTGAAAAGTGATATTTTATTGAGCCAACCGGAAATCCATGCGATAGGACAACCAATTTTGTGGTACTGATACATCTGACTTGTTTTTCCGTCGGGGCTCATGCTCATTAAAAGCTCCATAATCAGTCCCATGGGACAAACCCAGCGGCAGAACACCTTTCCGAAAACAACGCCAAGAACGATGCCTGCCAGCAATACCCACCACAATGAGATTTTATATACGGATACTGCAAAATAAAGGGCTATACCTAAAATGGCCAGTATTAAGACCCGTTTGTTAACAAGCAATTTTAAAATTTTCGTCATACTATTGAATTTCGAGAAGTTCCTTTAACCGGGCCTGGTTAAAACCTGTTACAAATTGTCCGTTTATATCTGTCTGCGGCACTCCCTGCTGTCCGGTTCTCCTAACGAGATCCTGGGCTGACTTTTCGTCGCGCGACACATCAACATCGGTAAATGGTATGCTGTTTTTTCTGAGCCATGCCTTTAAAGTATTACACCACGAACATGTTGGTGTGGAATAAACGGTAACCCGTTTGGGCGTTTTACCTTCAGCTTTTGCCTTTGCCATAAAAACGGCATTATCGGTAAGGGCTTTATAAAAGCTGCTTTCATTACAACCCTTGATTACCGAAGTCAGATTACTGTTATCGAAAAGCAAAAGTGAAGGAACAGAGGTAATATTGTAAGCCGGGTGAATATCACGAACAACAGCAACATCAGCAACAAACGCCTCCTCCAGGTTTTCGCCCTGCAAAGCGTCCTGAAAATTCTTCAGAGCACAGCTACTTTGAGCGCTTCCCGATTTATACAAAAGCAGAAATGATTTATCAAGGGTTGAAGTTTGAGTAATAAATTCCGAAAGAGAATTAACTGTTTTCATCTGTTTCTAATTTACCTGCAAAATTACAATGCGGGAATCACAGAACCGGGGTTTCGGATGGCTGGCAAAACAACTCTTTAATTGGGAATAGACAACTTTTTTCTTGAGGAAGATTAAAGAAATGAATTGCCGGAAAAAGAAAAACCCGGGAAACTGTGATCCAACCCGGGAAACTGTGTTAAAATTTGATTCAAAAGGTTCAGCTCATTGAAACTACGATATCTTCCAGACTTTTGAAGGAATTTGGCAATAAATCGGATGGGCATTTTCCCGTCGCTTCTTTAACAAGAAAACGTTTACATCTGGACCATCCTTTTTCACCGGCATCGCAGAACTGCTTTCTATAACCATGGGCTGTTGTTTTTTTGTCTTTTAAAACACCTGAATAGATGGGACACTTTTCGAAATTTTTACATGTTGCTTCCATTATATATGTAAGTTATTGGGTGGCTATTTTAATATATTTTGGAATTAAACGATTAACTTCCTAACTGGCAAGCAACTCTATAACCTAACTTCTAAATTCTCAAATATAATGCAAGATATGTACGTGAAAACCATCAATTTGTTACAATTCACAAAAAATTAATACAGAAAACGATTGGTCTAATCTCATAAAAAGCGTTAAAAAATCAAAAGCTCAATTTATTGTTTATTGATTGAAGCAAACCGATCAATATCTTTGTAAACGATATCTGAACCACTTTTAAAAAGTTTTAACAGGCTATTTAATTTCATTTGTCTTATTTGACTGTAATCGCTTTTTATTCTAATCAAAATAAATAATGAAATCCAAAGTAACACCCTCTTTTATAGAGCTCTTCAGATCTTTTTTCTGGATTGGACTCACAGCTTTCGGGGGATTGGCCATGACAGCCCACATTCGTAAACATGTGGTTGAAAAAAAAGAATGGTTATCCGAACATGTATTTGATTCGGGGCTTGCGCTCTGTCAGATTATTCCGGGAGCAATTGTGATGCAGCTATCAGCATATGTCGGACTGAAATTAAAAGGTGTCTGGGGCTCTGTTGTAAGCTTCGTAGGCTTTGGGTTACCTGCTTTTTTAATAATGTTTATTCTCTCCGTCATCTATAAACATTCAAAAAACATTGAAACTGTTGAAATTGTGCTCCAGGGACTGCGTGTTATTATAGTCGCTATTGTTGCCAACGCAGCTTATATTTTCGGAAAAAAGAATTTCAGTAATGTAAACGACTGGATTATTGCGGTTGCCGCAGCAGTATTGTTTATTATAAAACTGCATCCGGCGCTGGTGCTTATAATTTCGGCAATACTCGGGCTAATTCTGACAAACAAGAATATTGCAACCCAGAAAGAACATGTAAGGAGCAGAACGTTCAGGTTTTTTCTTTTCGTTTTATTAGTTGTGCTTGCATGCGCCGGGATTTTATTCCTTGTCAAAAGAGATTTCTTTATCCTGGCAATCACCATGCTGCGGATTGACCTTCTTTCCTTTGGCGGAGGACTTGCCGCTATGCCAATTATGTATCACGAGATGGTCGACTTTTTTGGCTGGTTCGACGAAAAAACCTTCATGGACGGAATGATCCTGGGGCAGATTACTCCCGGTTCCATTATCATTGCTGCCACTTTTTTTGGATACATGCACTATGGCGTTGTTGGCAGTATGCTTTCCACCATTTGCGTATTTACACCATCGTACCTGATTCTCATGGGCATTATCCCTTTCTTTGACAAGCTGAAATCGTATCCGCAATTCAACAAAATCATTAACGGAATTCTTTGCTCGTTTGTTGGTTTGTTAGCTGTTATAACTTTCAGGTTTACCAATGGCATTCACTGGAGCCTGGTTAATATTTTAATCACCTGCCTGGCTTTTATTCTTTTGATCAGAAAAGTGGATGTAATCTGGGTAATATTGGGAGGAGTCTTGTTATCCGTTATTGTGAGTTAACATTATTATAGAAAGCATAAACAGCACTTTTACCTTATTATCTGTTATTTAGCAGATATATTTACATCGAACTCATTAAAGAAAAATATAATGGAAGAAAAAATAGTTAAGGCAGGAGGGCCAGCCGATCATCTGGCAAACGAAAGGACTTTTCTGGCCTGGATAAGAACCAGTATTGCCCTGATGGGTTTTGGTTTCGTAATAGTGAAATTTGCTCTTTTTGTAAGACAGTTCACCTATATTATAGAACCGAAGGATGCAACCACTATCGGTAAAGGATATTCTGCACTGATTGGTATCATCATGGTGGCTGTGGGCGCAATTATTGCAATCCTTGCCTATGTGCGATACAGAAATATCCAAAAACAACTTAAAAACAGCACCTTCTTCCCTTCCAGATGGCTCTCTGTATTTTTAACCATTGGAATTGTGATTGCCAGTATTCTCCTGGTGATCTATTTATGGCCGAATATAAAATTATAACAGTTTTATATCTTGAGTTTTACCTTAACCTTTTCCAAAACTGAGGTAATCCAAATGATCAGAAGTGCAAAAGCTATGGACTTTATTATTCCCAGACCTCCGGCTTTCATCCATCCTGGGAGGTTCAGACTATATATTTCAGCTAAATTGTACCAGAGATAAGGAATCAGGTAGCATGTAAGCGTACTGGTGCCACCGGCTTTGATAACGGCAAACCATTTCTCCTTTTCCTTTATATCGACAATGTAATAGAAAGCTGCAAAAAGAATTAACGCTATCCCGCTGCAAATCATTATCCATGGCGGAGTTGCCAGAATTTTGGATATAATAAAAAAGTTTCGCAGAAAGAAACCGGAAACAATTAATACGCTTCCTGCCAAAAGAGCATAAGGGATGAACCGGACCGATTTGCCGCTATCTAACAATCGCTTCATAAAAACAGTGGATAATATTCCTGCAAACGAAAATGCCTGAAAAGCACCGTTTCCGGGAAAAATTTCTCCTTGTCCAAACATACCGGCATGCCCGGCAATATTAAAGGCCGAAAAGAAAGCCCAGCAGAGCAGAAGAGCAACAATGGAGTCCTTCAGGTAAAGATACAGAACAGCGCTGCCCAGATATGCCCAACCGATTAGTCCCAGAATTCCCCACCACCGTGGCTGAAATCGCACTACTTTTTCTGCTATATCACCGCTTCCCCTGTAAATAATGGCAAATATCAAAAGGATAATCGCACCGGTTGCCTGCAAGGCCCAGTAAAAATATTTGCGGTTACCTTCAATTTTAGGATATACATTCCAAATTAAAAAGAAACAGGCAACGGCAATGATTTCGTACCAGTATTTGTTAATGCCCATAGCATGGCTGTTTGCCAGGGGTGTGTTAACTGTAAAAACACCCATCACCAACAGGGCAAACGAACGGGCTGCAATGTGCCGCAAAATTAAAAGCTTTGAATGGCCCCGGTTTAACCTGTTTTGAATGGCGAAAGGAATGGACATACCCATCACCACCAGAAAAGCCGGAAAAACAATATCGGCAAGTCCCATGCCGTCGGTGGTTGCTTCAGTGTGTTCAAGCCATTGCGGAATGCCGGATAAGGTCCACAGGTCATTTACAAAAATCATCAGAAACATTGTAAATGCCCTGAAAACATCAATGGAAGGGATACGCGGTGTTACGGAAGTCTTCATTAGTTAGTCGGCTGGTTATATTTCAGTATTTCAGTGTAAAGCGAGCGGAAGCAGTTAGACGGAGTATTTTCCGTGTTCTCATCTGATTTCTTCTTTCCATAAAATTCATCGAGGAAGCTGCCGGCATCGCTCCACACAGTCTGCATCATCCCACAAAAGCGGGCGCCCATTTCGGGCGTTGATTGCTGCCGGAATCTGGCCATATCGCCGGCCTGAGTTGCAGCTAAAGTGGGCATACGCCAGGGACAGGTAATTACATTCAGCCCTTTCATGGCAAAGTAAACAGGAGTGAGGTCGGCACGTTCGTAGTGCCAGTCGCATATCATCACATCCCTTGGGATCATATCCACAGCGCGGTAGGTGTTATTAAAGCTGGCTTCCCACATCCCAAGGCCTGTTGTTTTTCCGTCAATCAACCGGTCGCCCCAGATCCAGAGCTTACGGTTCTTTTGTGCCAGATGATCGCGAATAGTGCGTACCTCTCCGGCAAAAAGCTCTGCTTTATCGCGGCCGCTGCAACGTTTACAACTATCGTGGCCAATATAGAACACCTCGTCCATACCTGCATGAAAAGCATCGGTTTCAAAAACGTCGCAAATTTCGTCGACAACATCAAAAACCACTTTGTGGACTTCCGGGTGCAGCGGACAATAACTTTTGCAATACAGGCCGTCTTCGTTAGGCCAAACATATTTTTCGGGAAGTTTGATATGCGGTGTTTCGTCGAATTCGGGATATTTTTCCAAAAGATTGCCCAAATCACTTGCCCATGACTGATGACCTAACAGATTGACCTGGGGAATAACCCTGATGCCTGCCTTTTTGCAGGTACTAACCAGTTTCTTAACGTCGCCTTTGGAAAGGGCATCTTTATCGCGCAATTCGGGATGTGACTGATACTGGTAATTATAATCGACGCGCAAAATCAGCGTGTTGACCTTTCGGGAAACCAGTTCCGAATTTATAAATTTTATAAATTCATCCAGCCGTTCGGCACGTGGAGCAGCAATACAAAAACCCCTGACCGGAAATATGCTGTCGAGTTTTGTCTGGGATTGAACTTTAACGGCCGGAAGTATCACCAGTGCCAGCAAGAATAGAAATAACCCTTTCATAAACGGTTGATTAAGTTAGCAGTTATATGGAACGAAATTTACAATAAAATAATTGTGATGGTTCGGGTAAGGTCATTTTTTTAGTGAAATAGTTCTGTCTTACGACTTACGACTAATCACTTACCGCTAACCTTCACCTCAACAACCATATTTACATTCACCGCTTTGCCCTGTTGGCGCCCGGGCTGCCAAACAGGAGAACTTTCAACGATTGATTTTACTATAGAATCGGTTTTGGCATCCAAACCTTTTACAACAAAAACATCCCTCATCTTTCCGTCCTTATCGACAATAAATGAAACGGTAAGAATACCTGACACGTTGAAACCAGCTTCCTTACCAGCTTCAGCGAATTTACTCTCAACATAAGTTTTGAATTTGCTGATATCACCACCCTGAAACCTGGCAGGCTCCTGCACCACATAATAGGTAGATTCAGTTTTGTCTTTATACTCCACAGCTACCGATTTTTCGGCATAACGCATGCTTCTTGCAGAAACCGGCTCGCTGCGTCTCTTTTCAGCAGCCGGTGCATTATAGGCAATAGCCTCCGGCTCTTCAGCAGGTTTTTCTTCTTTCTGTTCCATCGGACCAGCAGCAAGCGTTTCAGTTACAGTTTCGGCTTCCTGAGCAGGTATTTCAACTTCATTTTTGGTAATTCTATCTTCCCCAGTTATTTTTTCTTTTGCAAGAGGTTTGGCTAATGCCGGACTCTTTTCAGCAGCCTTATCCTTTACTTTCTCTACAATTACAGGAGCTGATGCCGGAGCTTGCTGTTCCAATTTCGGCTGATGGATCTCCTGGGCAATTTCCATGGGTTTTTCAACCGGCCGGAACTTGAACACACTGAAAACTCCAATCAATAGCAGGAGAACGGCAGCGGCGAGACTAAGCTTCATCCGTCGCGACAGGCCCTTTTTTTCATGCAGAAGCAGGCGCTGTTGCATGGAGGTGTTAATATCTGCAAAAGCGGCACGAACACGCGCTGCGTAACTGCTTTCGAATCCTTCGATGGCTTCCCTGCAAAGAATACATTCCTGAAGGTGATTTTCTACAATAGTTTTTTCAGCCGGAGAAAGCCTGTTTTCCAGCCATGCCAGCAAAGTTTCCCTGCGAAGACATCCGGATTGGTTCAGTAAGTTTCTATTCGTTTCCATATTCTTTCTCCAAAATATTTTTCAGGTTACGCTTCCCGTTCTGAATAAAGCTTTTCACCTGATTAGCATCAAAGCCTGTTAATTCCGAAATCTGACGATAACTTTTGTCGTGGAAATAAATCAACTCCAGGCAGGTCCGCTGGTCGGTGTCGAGTTTCTCCATGGCCGCATGCAGCTTTTTCATTTCGGCTTCGGCTTCATGTATATGATTCATTTCCGACCAGAAATTCACAAATTCTTCCGAAAAATTTTGCATATAATTTTCGCGGTGCCGTTCTATGGAAATCGTTTTGCGGATATGAATAAGACAGTGGTTACGCGCAACGGTATGGATCCACGATTTGAACTGCACCACCTCACTGCGGCGAAGCTCCGTAATCAGCTTTTCGAAAATCTGCATGCAGGCGTCTTTGGCTTCATCGTCGTTGCGGAGGTATTTGAGACACACCCCAAGCACCAGGTGCCCATAGCGGTTGAAAAGCTCCTCCACCACCTCCATCGCCCCGCTCTTGCGGTACGAAGTCAGCAGCGCCTCATCGCTCATCTGCTGCCATTGATTTTTGTTATTTCGGAAAAGGAGCTTCAAAGGAAAATGTTTTTGTAAAGGTATAAAAACACCAGGTATTTAGGAAATTGTATGAACCCTGAGC
>JAJYAG010000105.1 GCA_021779665.1 Bacteroidota bacterium
AATATCGCCTGGTTGAACTGTTCCAAAAGTTTGAAGCGGGCTATTGTCGATATCAGCCTGATCTTTGAAAAGCCCTAGAGACTCCAGACCAAAAGTAGCATCAACCGGACGACCCTGGCGATATTGGTAAGCATCTTTGTATATCTCATCAACTTTTGTACGCTCAGAGTTTACATATAAAGCTGTTGTGCCAATAAAGAAATTCCAGTTACCTATTGACTTGTTATAGTTTAAACCCACTTCAAATCCCTGGTACTTATCGGCACCGAAATTTTCGTAAGGAATAAAGTCATAGTAATAGCCCGGGTAAGTTGATGTTGGGCGAACAATTAAATCGCTGTAAGAATCGAAGAACATATTCGCTTCAAGACCAATTGTTTTATTAAAGAATAAACCTTCGAGACCAACATTTATTTCTTTACGCTTTGCGTATCCCAGATCGGGGTTATCGCTCCAACTCGAGGCTGTACCACTGCGGCTTCTTTGGCCTTCGTACCAGGAATAACTTCCGGAGCCTCCATACCGGTTATCGTAGTAGAAAAATCCACCGATAGGAAGATCAGAATTTAAGATTCCACCAGTTACCCTTAACTTTAACAAATTGATACTACTTACCGAGGAAAGAAAATCTTCGGAGCTTAATACCCATGCTACTCCCAGAGTTGGGGAGAAGCCACCTTTGTTACCTTCGGGTAATTTAACCGAGTTAACATAAGCACCGCTGAAATCAACTATGTACTTCTGGTTGTAAGCATAGCCAATTTGCATGGCCAGATGCGTATGCACTACCCCCTGAAAATCGCCTTGTTCTTTGAAGTTGCTGCCATAACCAATTAAAGAACCACTAAGATGATGTGCGTTATTGAATTCCCGGTCGTAACTTAACAAGCCATAAGCTCCAAAGCGGCGACGGAAGAACGTATTTCCAACAACCTGAGTTCCTGGTCTGGCATCGGTACCACGCTGTATCAGACTTGTAATTTTATCTTCAGCCGGATCCCAAACAGGCTCATAAATAGAATATTGATTTGCAATAGTTTGTGTAAAACTTGTAAAATAGTCGAAACTAATATTAGTATGGAAAGACAATCCCTGTGTTATTCTATTGAGATCGAAATTAACCCGGTTATTAAAAGAAAATTTACGGGCAATACTTTCAACTTTACCTGCAGCATAGCTATCTGCTATGGGATTTGTTAAGAAGCTGGTGTTTCCGCCTAATAAATACTTCCCATCAACATCATTCTTTCTTCCTTTCAAAAGTTCATTATTCTGATCAATCAAATCAAAAGGTAGCAATGGTGTTAATTCGTAAGGACGGTAAGTTGAAGCTGCATACCAGTAACCTCCACGGGCACTGCGGTTATTTACAAATATTGAGGAACCGTCAATGGAAGTTTTGATCCAGCTGTTAATTTTAAGGTCGACATTACCACGAACATTAAACACATTGTTTCGTGCCTTGGCAGCCTCCCCAAAATCCAGGATACCACCTGCTGAATACCAACCAACATTGGAATAGTATTTTGCCATTTCGTTTCCACCGGAAAATTCGCCCGAAAGATCAAAATAGTTTTTGAACGATTTCATATACTCGTTAGAGTAATAGTCGATGCTGGGATAACGATATTTATTGCCGGTTCTGTATTTTTCAATTGAAGCATCGTCGAATGCCACTGGTAAGCCATCGTTTACACGTGCTTTGTTATAGTTGACCATGTAATCAGCCGAATTCAGATAATTAGGCAAAGCTCTGGGAGTTGAAATTCCATAATTATAAGAAAAGTTTGATTTCTTTTTGTAAGCTTCGCCACGCTTGGTTGTTATAAGAACTACACCGTTCACGGCAGCACTACCATATAAAACCGAAGCATTAACATCTTTAAGCACAGTAATACTTTCAATTTCAGTGAGCTTAAGCGATTCAATATCCCTGGGCAGACCATCAACAACAAATAAGGCATTACCGGAACCTAATCCACTACCCGTAATATCGGCTACATTTAAGCCAATACCGAGTCCCCTTATACTGTTACTGCCTAACATTCCAAGAGTACGACCTGTTAAAACGTCATCAGCCCAGATGGAGTTATCGTAACTGTTAACCTCATCGGTTCTTATAGTGCTTACCGAACCAACAACCTCATTGGCATTTGCTTTACGGAAAGCAAGGTCTACCTTATGATTGATTCCGGTAACATACTTGGACTTAACCAACGTAACCTTGCCAACTTTTACCTGATCTATGGAAAGGGTTACAGGTTCGAACCCGTTTGCTTCAACAACAATTTTAGAGTCGGCTTCCAGGGAAATGGCAAATTTCCCTTCAGCATCAGTTCGAACGAAAGCCTGCCCGGCGAAAACACCGGCATTTTGGACAGGATTCCCCTGATCATCAACAATCACAGATTCTACAGTTATTAACTTTCCTTCCTGAGCAAATATATTATTCGAAATAAATAATATCACAACACTAAGAAAAGCCAATATTATATAATATCTTTTCATCATTTGTCAAAAGTTTTTAATTAATAATGTGAAGTCTACCATCCGGGATTTTGTGGAAAACCCTCATACATTTTTGTAAATTTTACCTGAATAGGCAACCAGTTGTGCTTTTTTTCAGCAACACGTCTCACTATTAACCTTTCGGAAATATTAATTGGTTTTTTGGTTACTTTATCACGATCAAAGTCAATAGCAGTTTTATCCAGGTAACGGGGATCACCGTTACGGTTCCAGCGACGCAAATCACAAAAACGGGCACCTTCGAAAGCAAGTTCAACAGCTCTTTCCCGGACAATTTCTTCGAAAAAGACATCTTTATCCGCTGTATAAGCAGCTGTGAGATTAGGAAGCTGAGCCCGGTTTCTGATTGTATTCATTGCCTGTTCTGCTGTGATTGTATAATTTGCGGATTTACTCTTAGGGCCACCATTGGTCATAAAGTTGACGGCTTCGGCATACATCAGGTAAACATCGGCCAGACGGAGATATGGAACATAGGCCTGTAATCCATTAGCAACAGAAACTGAAAAGTTAGGTCCCAGTCCGTTAAACTTCTTCTGATAGTAGCCTGTAACACTTGGAGGATTAATTTTTGAACGATGACGTCCACCTGTGAACAGTTCTGCGTATTGATCGGCTCCGGATGTAGACCACCATTTTTCACCGTCGATGGCAATATCTTTATAAAAGCGCGGTTCACGGCCAGTCCATGGATCATTAGGATTGTAGCCAGAGGCTGGATCGGTTATAGGAAGGCCATTTGCCATTGCATAATTCTTGGTGTAATTATGAGTAGGTACATCGGCATCGGAACCACTGTTAAGACCAAACGACGAAGGAACTGTAGCACCCAGCGCTGACCAGCGAACACGACCACGGTCGTAAATGATTGGCATCATAATTCCCTCATCGCCACCAGGACGGAGGTTGTTTGTTTTCACAAAATTATCGGTCCAGGTTGCCCAGGGTTGAAGTTTATAGTGCCCTGTCTGATCGGCTAATGTCAGCAATTCGCCAAAAGCCTGTGCTGCCTTTGTGCATAATTCGGCATTGAACTCGTTTTTACCGGTAGCTTCTTCATTAATCATTGGGCTGGCAGCATATAAATAAGCTTTTCCAAGATAGCCCAACGCATGAAACTTGTTAATGCGGTCGCGGTTATGGTTTAAGGTTCTTTGGCCCGGACCCGAATCGTCCCAATGAGCGGGTAACAAATCGGCTGCTGCCCTGAAATCTTCGGCCATCTTAAGGGCTGTTTCCTGAAAATTTAACCTTTTAAACTCGCTGGTAACAAGACTTTCAGTAGGATCAAGAACGCGATTTATATAAGGCATTCCTCCCCAAAAACGTGAAATTTCAAAATAAAACCATCCTCTGAAGAATAATGCCTGACCTTTGATATGATTTTTTTCTTCTTCAGTACCTTCGAACAAACCAGGTTCTTCAATCTTTTCAATGGCCAGATTGGCTTTGCGTATAGCATACCATGCATATTCCCATATCCTTCTGTCGCGAGGATTCATGCTGGAAGGATTGACTGAAACTCCATAAAAATAGGTTTCGTTTCCCCAGTAGTTTCCATAATCAAAAGCATAAGGCTTATTATTAAGCGTTTCATCAGCAAACAAATACTTGTTCCAAGCACCGCCCTTATCAGGATCCATTATACAATTGTACATTTCTTCTACAAATCCCTGGAAACTTTGAAAGTTGCCGTAAACATCCTTTTCTGTAATGCTTGCCTCGGGCGCTTTATCCAGATAATCTTCGCACGACGCAAAAAACATCAGCATAAAGAATATAAGGTAATTAGCTATTTTATAGTGATTCTTTTTCATTTTCATAAACTTAAAAAGTTAATTCAATTCCTAAGTTAATTCTCTTAGTTGTCGGGTATGCTCCTTCTGTAGCATTTCCACCTGAATAAGTCTGCTCCCTGTCATCGGGTAACTTGGACCAGAAGAAGAGGTTATTACCATTAAGGAAAAGACGCATATTTGTAAATCCTGCATTTTTTACCCATTTAAAGTCGTTAAACGAATAGGAAACTTCTGCCGTTCTTAAACGGATATAAGATGCATCGTACATATAGTAATCACCTATGTTTTCAGCCTGTGTCTTCCATCTGGGCAGGAAGGATGATGCTCCCTGATTATCTTTTGACCAGTAATCGCTCACATGATCGAATAAAATATCGGTGTCGTTACTAAAGTTATTAAAGGGGATATTCCGGTTAGCATTGTTGACCCCGTAGAACTGAACCATCAGACTTAATCCTTTGTAAGAAGCACCAAGAGTGAGGCTTGCGGTATTCTGAGGAATTTCGGAATAGCCAATTGGAGGAGTATCCTCGCTTGTTTTGATTACGCCATCTGCATTGAAATCAATTAAATCATAGTATCCCGGTAGTTTTTGCAAATCGTTGTTTTCAGTTGGAATACTTGCAAAAACTTCATCCCAGTTGTCATAAAATTCTGTTCTCAAAAGGCTACGTTGTTGTCCGATAGGATACCCTTTGGCTTTTAGGTAATCGTACTGAAGCGGAGCATCGTCCCGTTCGATGATTTCGTTCTGGTTATGCGAAATAGAAAGTGTTCCCCAAAGTCCAAGTTTGTTCGAGAACTTTTTATCAAAACCTAATTCCAATTCAAAACCTTTTGATTTAACCTGACCGATGTTTGCCGGAGGTGGTGTTGCTCCAAAAAATGGAGGAACATTTCTTTGCCCGCCTGAAAGTAAGATGTCGGAACGATTTTCTGTATAATAATCAAAGTTCAGAGTAAATAAGTTCTTCAACAATCCAATCTCAACCCCTAAATTATTCTTAATTGCGGTTTCCCATTGAACCCTGGGATTACCAATTACAGACTCTCTGTAGAAACTATACGGACTGCTGCCGTTTGATATTTCATTTAAACGGGAATAACCGCCATATCCAAACATATCTTCGTACAGCCAGCGACTGCCACTAACTTTGTCATCTCCAATTTTACCCATACTGTACCGAACTTTCATTTTGTTGATCCAGGAAACATTGAAGAAATTCTCGTTGGAGATTAACCAACCCAAAGCTAAGGAAGGGAAAAAGTCGAAGCGATAACCCGGTCCAAACTGTTCAGAACCGTTGTAAGCACCGTTTACTTCGAACATATATTTTGCCTTATAATCGTATGTTGAGCGGAAAACCCAGTCCTCACGATAGTTTTTAAACATACTTCCTGAAGCATACTCTTCACGCTTAAACAATCCCATTGCAGTAACATTATGGTCCCCGAAAGTGCGTCCATAGTTTAACTGGAACTGATACATCATTCGTCGGTCAACAGGAATACCACTTGTCCAGTTAGCTTCTTTGATGGCTTCCTGGTTAATCCACCAGGGACGGAGTACCCAACCATACTCTTCATTGCTCACAGGAAGCAACACAGTATATTCGCTGGGATCCTGATCAGGTCCTGTATAAAGATTGGGGTAAATCTGTGTATACATGATATTGGTAGCAGCTTCATTGGCACGCCCATGGTTATTTACATCATAAATACCACCTTCGGAACGGATACTGTTATCGTAAAACAAAGATGCTTTTGCATTTAATCCCTTTGTAATAAAACTCAGATCCTGCTCCAGATTGAAGTCTGAATTCAACTGTGTGGTCCTGGTTTGACGAATACCAACATTATATACAATTGCAAGTGGATTCACAGTATTGTTACCACCTTCCTGATATGCTCCCCATCGTCCATCATCATACATCGGAAGAAAAAGATTAGGAGCCAGACCGTAGGTGGCGCGCCACATCCATGCATCAGCACGACTGGTACTACCTTCGTTGTTATAGTTAGTGTTTTTCTGACTGTAGTAACCAGAAAGATTTAACTTAAATTTGGTAGTTTTTGTGAGGTTAAAATCGATATTACTCCGGAAATTAAAACGATCGTAGTTGTAATTGGGACTATAACCTTTTCCGTTATCATAATCGGTAAACATATCTCCTTCGTGCAGATATGCAAGAGAACCAAAATACTGTACAGCTTTGCTCCCGCCCTGAGCACTTAAAGTAGCCCTGTGAGAGAAACCCATATCCTTAAACATTTCATCCTGCCAGTCGACATTTGGATAAATTCTTGCATATTCTGCTGACTGGGGTTTTCTGTACCGTTGCACTATTTCGTAGGGTACATAAGCACTCCACGATGGTTCATTCAAAACGCCTTCACGCTCAATAATTTCATTTTTAGCCATCATGGCAGCATACGAATCAAGCTTATCGGGTTGCTTGGATAACATCGTTCCGGTGGCCGTATAATTGAAATTCAGAGTAGTTTTACCTGCAGAACCGCGTTTGGTGGTAATGAGTATAACTCCGTTAGCTCCTTTTACCCCAAAAACAGCAGTGGCCGAAGCATCTTTCAGAACGGAGATTGTCGCAACTTCATTCACATCAATATTATTCATACTGCGCTCAACTCCATCCACAAGAACTAATGGCTGACCGCCATTCCATGTATTCTGACCGCGAATAAAAATATTGGTGGAACTTTCCCCGGTTAAGATACCTCCTGGTTCACCCGACGAGGTAAGAGCAACTACCCCCGGAATCTGACCGGTAAGCGCCTGCCGCAAGTCGGTAACGTTCCCGACTTTTTTCAGGTCTTCATTGGATACCTGTGCCACAGAACCAACAACGGTCTCTTTCTTCTGTGCTCCATAACCAATTACAACAACTTCTTCAAGACTTTTAACATCGGGAACAAGTTGTACCAAAAATTCAGATTGTCCGTTGACCGTAATTTTTTGGCTCACATAGCCTACAAACGAAAAGACGACAACAGCATTTGCAGTAGGCACGTTTAAAGAAAATTTACCGTCAAAATCAGTGACAACTCCTAAGGTCGTTCCTTCAATTGTTACGTTAACCCCGGGAAGTGGCTCATTAGTGGACTCATCGGTAACAGTACCCGTAATTTTCTGCTGCTGAACGGCATCGATGGGCGATACAACAATAAACTTATCGTCGTAAACACGATAAGTAAGATTTGTATCCTTTAAAATTCTATCCAATAAATCCGGCAATGGGCAATCGTTTGCGCTAACTGTTATACTCTTTTTTAAGTCTATTGCTTCATCATAAAAAAGAAAAGAGATTCCTGAACTACGCTCAATTTCGCGAAAAGCTTCACGAATATTAACGTTTGTTGCTTGCATACTAATTTTAGTGGTCTGTGCAGTAGTTGAAATAGCCGATACCTGCAAGACTGCTAACAGATTAATTAACACTGATAGTCTCATGATCAGCCAAATTTTGTTTAAGAAAAGATTTGGTAATAGTAGTTTTGTCTTTTTTTTCATATTTTTGAAATGGTTAATAATTAAACATTTCGAAGAATGATTACGCGCCAACGTTCTGACATTCATCGATTTAATTCTAATGTAACCAGCGGGAAAAACTTTGAGTTTTTCCCGTTCTTTCATGTAACTGTCATTTTTTCCATATTAGCTTGAGTTAGTTATGTAATTAAAGTTAATAATTTCATTTCAATTTATCCATAATAAGTATTCTTTTCTCCTTAATTTCGTAATCTATTGGTGCTGAGAATTTCATGGCATCCAATAGCTGTTCAAGTGGCATATCCCTGAAGGTGCCGGAGAATTTATAATTTTTAAGTTTAATATTGGAAAACTCAATAGTAACATCATACTTTCTCATAATAGCCTTACTAAGAGACTCTAAAGGCTCGCTTTCAAATATCAGTTTACCATCCTTCCACGCGGTCTCTTTCTCAATATTAATTTTCTTATCAATCGTAACCTCCTCTTTCAACTTTTTAACAGTTTCTTTCACTCCCTTAGTTTCAATCTTTTTAAGAGGTTCCAATTTTTCGTCTTCTATACTAAACTGTTTTAGTTCGGAATTTATTATGGTAACTTTTTCCCGTGGTTTTAAAAGTATCTGTTTTCTTTCTCCTTGCTTTTTTACCTCGATGCTTCCGTGAACAAGTGTCGCTTCTACTTTATGGTCTTCAGGATAAGCTTTAACGTTGAATGCAGTACCGAGGGCCCGGATGTCAATTTCTCCGGCATGTACCACAAAAGGCAGATCAGGATTTTTTGCAACATCAAAATAAGCTTCACCTAATATCCTGATATTGCGGTTATCAATTCCAAATTTATTGTCATAAACTAACCTGCTGCCCGAATTAATCCAAACTTTGGAATTATCTGGTAAGGTTAAAAGAAGTTTTGAACCGTAAGGAACATTGATTACGTTTTCAGTTAACTGCTTACCTGTGTTTTGGGACTTACTGAAATAAAAATACAACGAAACCATGCCTAACAATAAAAGTATTAGTGCAGCATAGCCGGATAATCGGAAAATCCTCCTGATTTTATCTTTGTCTCTCTGGCTGGACTTGTTTTCGTTTTGCTCAATTCTAATCAGCAACCGTTCCCATTTATTTCCGGAAAATTTAACATTTTCCACCCCTGATTTTAGCCATATGAATTTATACTGGGTAAAATACCTTCTGTTTTCGTCAGAAGTATTAATCCAGGTAATCAATTGCTCAGATTCTGAAGCGGAGCAGCCTCCACTCAGATATCTGCCAATGAGATAATCAATAGTTTCTATGTCGGAATAATTCTCCATTTAATCTGTATATCGTAATTGAATATGTTTACCCTAAAGAAAAATTAGATTTTTTAAAAAAAATCTTCCATAGCCTTCCGGAGGAACTGTAAAGCCTTGGTTATGTGGTATTCTACACTTTTTACTGATATTCCGAATTTTTCGGCGATTTCAGGATTTGTTAACTCCGAGTTGCGACTCAATTGAAAAATTTCTCTGGTTTGTTCCGGAAGTTCCCTGATGCTATCCAGAAACTTATCATTGGCTTCCTTGGCTGTTATCTGTGAAATTATAAGATGATCAAAATACTGATGTGTCGATGTCAATTCATTGAACCGGATTTGACTGAATTGAGAATAATTTGCCTGAGCCTGCTGTTTCCTTAAAAAATCCACGCATCTGCTATGCACAACCCGGTATAGATAACTCTGGACAGGTAACTCAGGATTAAGCTTTTGTCTACTTTCCCATAAAGTACAAAAAGCATCCTGAACAAAATCTTCGGCCAAAAGAGGATTCTTTACGGTATCTTTTGCATAGGCTACTAACAACCCATTAAATTGGCCGAAAAGATCACGCAGCATTTCAGTTTTACCAGCTTTGAGTCCATCAACAATCTCTTTGTTTGAAATGCCCATCCCAAAAAATTTGAAAAGTAAAAATATTCAATTTTCTGAAGGATATACAAGAAAAAAATTACACTTCGCTCAAAACAACAAGAGTTATAGTTGTATATCAAATATTTAAAAAATTGACTTGTATGATTTTTTTAAAAAAGGGAATAGAAAAAATGTGTAAATATTACACTTTAAAAGTGTGTTATTCCATTAAACCCGAAAAGTCAATTTCCACAGTTTGATTTACCTCTTCGAGCTGCGATTTATCGCACTTAATTGTACGGGCTACAAATCGTTTTAAAAGTGTATAATTATGAGTGGCCATTATCACCGTTCGTTCATTATAGCTTAGCTCCAGCAATAGCTTCAATATATCTTCGGAGGCTTCGGGATCGAGATTTCCGGTAGGTTCATCGGCAAGAATAATTTCGGGCTCGTTGAGCAAAGCACGCGCAATGCAGACCCTCTGCTGCTCACCACCCGACAGCTGATGTGTCATTTTATAACCTTTATTAGCTACGCCAACTTTCTCAAGCACTTCTTCAACGCGCTTTTTGATTTCGGGCTGACTTTTCCATCCGGTGGCCCTGAGTACAAATTCAAGATTATCGAAAACAGAACGATCGGTCAACAACTGGAAATCCTGGAAAACTATACCCAGTTTGCGCCGAAGGAAAGGAATTTCCTTTGTTTTCAATTTCCGCAAATCGAACCCTGCCACCATACCTTCACCCGATATAAGAGGAATTTCGGCATGAATGGTTTTAATCAGACTACTTTTACCACTGCCAACTTTACCAATCAGATATACAAACTCGCCTTTTGAGATTGTAAGATTTACCTGCTTGAGAACTGCATGATCGCCTTGTAAAATATCGGCATCGGTGAATTTTATAATCGCTTCTTTTTCCATTTTGACGCTACTACTTTTGCGGTTAAAATTACAATAAATAGAACAATTAACAGTTTTGTGTTAATAGAATTGAAAACTTTTCAGGCAAGCTCAGGATAAATAATCCTACCTTTACCTTGTTTGAAAATTCTTATCCCCGACTCCGGAATTTTAGAGGAGGAGCAACTTCTCTTTCCAAATACAGAGGGGTCGGTGGTAAGGCCTAAAATTTAGAAAATTGAATTAATAAGATAATATCCTATGATTCGAAAACTCCTCACTCCTATCATGCTTTTTGCATGTATCACGGTTTATTCCCAGAAAACATTACATCAACTCGACCCCGCTGCTACCTATAAATCAGGTGTAGAGCTGTTCGAAAAACAAAAATACAGTGCAGCACGGCGACTTTTCGAAAAAGTTACTTCAAACCCATCTTTTGACCAAACCGAAATTAAAGCCAATTCGCAATATTATGAAGCATTATGCGCTTTGGAACTCTTCAATGCCGATGCCGAATATCTGCTTGCTGTTTTTATCAACGAAAATCCCGAAAATGCCAAGCAGAATGAAGCCCGTTTTCATATGGGGCGTTTTCAGTATAATAATAAAAAGTATTCCAAGGCTCTGGAATGGTTTGCCCAGGTTAAACCCGGCGCATTAACCCAGGACCAGAGGCATGAGTATTATTTTCAGTCGGGATACAGCTATTTCCAGGAAGGCGATTTTGAAAAAGCCCGTGTTGCTTTTTCCGAAATTAAGGATATCGACACAAAATACACTTCACCGGCTTTATACTATTATTCGCATATTCTCTACATCCAAAAGAATTATGAATCGGCTCTCACCGGTTTTCTGCGTTTAAAGGACGATGAGACTTTTGCTCCAATTGTACCTTATTATATTTCCCAGATTTATTTCCTTCAAAAAAAATACGACAAAGTTGTTGAATATGCTCCTGCCCTGCTCGATTCGGTTACGGAAAAACGAATGGCCGAAATGTCGAGAATAATAGGAGAATCATATTTTAAGCTCAATAAATATGCTGATGCAATTCCTTTTTTGGAAAAATATATGGAAAAGGCCAATGCTCCATCCCAGGACGACAAATATGAGCTGGCTTATTCCTATTATCGCACGGGTGATTATAAAAATGCGGTGAAGTATTTTGAACAGATTTCATCAGCCGACAATTCGGTAGCGCAAAATGCACTTTATCACCTGGCCGACTGCTATATCAGGCTGAAGGACAAAAACAAAGCCCGTATGGCCTTTTCGTCGGCTTCTAAAATGAATTATAACGAAGACATTAAGGAAAGTGCCCTGTTTAATTATGCCATTGTAACCTACGAACTCTCCTACTCTCCTTTTAACGAAGCAGTAAGAGCCTTTGAAGACTATATTAAAGCATTTCCCAATTCGAAACGGTCGGACGAAGCTTATAATTACCTGGCGCTGGCCTATTCCAGTACAAAAAACTATAAAGCCGCGCTGGAATCGATCGAGAAAATACGGAACAAGGACAATACCATTAAAAAAGCCTATCAGCGAATAGCTTTTTTTCGTGGCCTGGAAGTGTATAACAGCCTGAAATTTGAAGATGCTATTGAACTTTTCGACAAATCGCTTTCGAATGCCCAGTACGACCGCATGATGACCGCCAGAGCATACTACTGGAAAGGTGAGTCTTATTATCGCTTAGGCGATTATGAGCGAGCTTCCGAAAACTACAACACTTTCCTTAACTCCTCGGGCGCCCCTTCGCTCGAAGAATTCGAAACTGCAAATTACAACATTGCATATTGTTACTTTAACCAGAAGAAATATAACGACGCCATGACCTGGTTCAAACGTTATACTTCGGTTATGAAAGATGCCCGGACCAATACTGTGGGCGATTCTTACAACCGTATTGGCGACTGCTATTTTATGAGCTCTACCTACTGGACTGCTGCCGAAAGCTACGACAAGGCCATTGCAAATGCAAAATCGGATATCGACTATGCTATGTTTCAGAAAGGTTTTACGCTTGGGCTTGTAAACCGTCCCGATAGAAAAATTGAAACTTTGAGCCAGCTGCTCAAAACATACCCCACCTCGGCCTATACTGACGATGCCATGTACGAGATGGGCCGCAGCTATGTAACCATGGAAAAACCTGATATGGCTATATCGATGTATAACCGTTTGCTCAAAGAATATCCAAACAGCAGTTATGTTCCAAAAACATTGCTGGCCCTCGGTCTTATCCATTACAACCGCGATAAGGACAACGAAGCCATTGCATATTATAAAAAAGTAATCTCCGACTATCCCGGTACCAACGATGCACGCGACGCGCTGGCCGGCCTGAAAAACGTTTATACCGGTACCAACGATGCCCAGGGGTATATTTCGTATGTGGAAACGCTCGGAACGTTTGCCAATGTAAGAGAATCGGAGCAGGACTCGATGTTTTACCGTGCAGCCGAAAACATGTACATGCAGAACAACTGCGAAAAAGCCAGTCAGAACTTTAATACTTACCTGGAACGCTTTCCGCAGGGTAGTTTTATTACCAATGCGCATTTCTACCTGGCCGACTGCAGTCGTATGCAGAATAAACCCGATGAAGCAATCAAAGGTTATGAATATGTGCTTGCTCAACCGCATAACATGTTCACAGAGCAGGCCCTCGTGAATGCTGCAAATATTTACTACAGTCAGGGCAATTACCAGTCGGCGCTTACCACTTATAAAAGGTTGATTCAGGAAGGTGAAATCAATACAAATGTTACCGATGCTAAAGTAGGCGCTATGCGGTGCAACTTTAAACTGAACGATTATGTTGCCACCATTTATTCGGCAGCCGATGTGATGAAAACCGAAAAAATACCGGCAGAGCTGCAACGCGAAATCCGCTATATGGTTGGTCGCTCACACTTTGAAACGGGTAATAAGGTAGCCGCCCTCGACGAATTCAAAATTCTTTCCAAAGATGTGAAAAGCGTGGAAGGTGCCGAAGCCAAGTATATGGTTGCCGAGATTCTCTACAGCCAGGGAAAGAAAGATGCTGCTGAAAAAGAAATTCTTGACTTTATCGATAAAAACACTCCGCATCAGTTTTGGCTTGGCAAGAGCTTCATTCTGCTGAGCGATATTTATGTGGACAGAAAAGATGATTTTCAGGCATATCAAACACTTAAGAGTATTGTAGATTATTACGAAGTAAAAGACGATGGAATTCTTGCAATAGCCTCCGAGAAACAATCCAGAATTCTGGCTAAAAACCCAAATGTTGAGAACATTGGTCAGCAGCCCGAACTGGAAATTGACATGAACAAAAAGCAGATTAAATAAGCAGGAGTTAATAAAAACTATTTAGACGAAAGCAATATGAACTTCGATATCAGCAAAAATAAAATGAACAGGTTCTTATTATTCTCAATTATATTTACAGGATTATCAGCTGTTGTTGCCGCGCAAACTCCAATCAAAAAGGAAGTTGAAGTCGTGAAGCCTTACCAGCCGGTTATTTCCGATGCATACAAAATCAATGTACTCCCCAAAATAAATGACTCGGTCCTAATCAAGCCCAATTTTGAGTATGGCATTACCTCAACCAAAGTGGAAACAGGTTTCGACGTAACTCCGATCGGGGCTGCCAAAATGGGAAGTCCGGTATTGTCGAAACTTTATAAAACTTATTTCAAACTTGGTTTGGGCAACTACTCCACCACCTATGGCGAAATTTTTATCAATACCCTTCGCTCCCGCAAAGGAACCGGTGGTATTCATTTCAATCATTATTCGTCGCAGGGCAAACTGAAGCTCGAAAGCGACAAGAAAGTATTTGCCGGATATTCGGATAACGACGCTTCTATTTATGGCAAACGGTTTCTCAAAAAAGCCGAGCTTTTCGGCGATCTCAACTTCAGCAGCAAAACTGTGCATCATTATGGTTACAAACCCGACCTCGACACCTCTTTAGAAAAAGGGGCTATCCGTCAGAATTTTATTCATTTTTATACGAAAGGCGGCGTTCAGTCAACGCATACCGATTCGTCGAAATTACTCTACCGCGCTTTTGCCGATTATCATTTCACCCAGGATAAATACAAGCACAATGAGCATCAGATATCTTTAAACGGAGCTTTCAGCCGCCAGTTCAAAACCAATTTTGTAGGGCTGAATACCAAATTCGATGTGTTTAAACGAAGCAAAAACCTGGATCAATATTCCAATGCACTCTTCTGGGCGAACCCTTATTTACTGCTTTCCAGTGACGACTACAAGCTTAATGCTGGTTTCAGTGTTTATTTTGCCAATGAAGAGGATGGAAATTACCTCAAGCTTTATCCTAAAATCGACTTCCAGTTTAATGTTGTAAAAGATGTAATTGTTCCTTTTATTGGTCTTTCGGGCGATGTTAAAAACCACGCTTATCACGAAATTGCCTGGGAAAACCCATATATCCGCCAGGATTTGGTTGTTCGCAACACCGACAGCAAACTCAATCTTTACGGCGGGGTGAAAGGAAATCTCGGATCAAAATCGAGCTATATCGTAAAACTGGGTGTATATACAGCAAACAATTACTATTTCTATGTAAACGATTCGTCGCGCATGTGGAACCAGTTTAAGGTGGTTTACGACGAAGGCGATATTTTCAACCTCTCGGGCGAACTTACCTACGATGCAACCGAATCATTAAATTTCAGGGTGAATGCTAATTTCAACAATTATAACCTTACAAGGGAAATGTACGCATGGCACAAGCCTAAGTTCGACCTTATCTTTAACACACGTTATAATCTGCGGAATAAAATTATTGCAAGCCTTGAGACCTATTACATGGGCAAACGATATGCAAAGCCATACATAATGAACGCTCCGGCTGTTGAGTTAAAAGGTGCAGTGGATGTTAACCTGTTGCTCGAGTACCGGTACACCAAAATTCTTTCGGGTTTTATCCAGTTCCGCAACCTTGCTGCCAGTCAGTATGAATATTGGAACCAGTACCCATCCCAGCGCTTCTCGGTAATGCTGGGAATGACGTATGCGCTTTAGGGAGTTAAATATCTGAGTTCACCGGCAACAAAATCCTCACCGTTGTTCCATGGCCTTCGCGGGAATGAATGGAAATATCGCCATGGTGATCCTTCACGATGGAATAAGTTACCGAAAGTCCCAGTCCGGTTCCTTTGCCCGGATCTTTGGTTGTAAAAAAAGGATCGAGAACCCGTTTCAGGTTTTCTTCAGAGATCCCGGAACCGGTATCACTGATTATAATCTGTATCAGGTCATTTTCCTTTTGCCCGTCAATGGTAATGCCTCCTTGCTTTTCGATAGCATCAACAGCATTCGACAGAATATTCAGAAATACCTGATGCAGCTTCCCGGCGTTTCCTCTGATTTTTAAGGTTTCGTGTACCATGTGGTTTTCAACATTAATTCTACCCTTTATCTGATACTGCAGCATCAGCAGGCAGTTTTCAATAATTTGGGGGATGTCGCATTCTTCATCCTTTTTATCATTTTGTCGGCTAAACTGGTTCAAACCCTTGATTATTGTAGAACTGCGGTTTATTCCGGTAATTATATTATTTAGCATCATCTGAACTTCCTGATTCTGGATTTCGCCCTTTTCCTCAAAATAATCACATAATCCCTGGTATCCTCCCATGATAAAATTTAAAGGGTTATTTATTTCATGAGCTACACCGGCCGTTAAAATTCCAAGTGATGCCATTTTCTCAGTTTGAATAAGCTGTGTCTGGGTTTCCTTCAGACGCACCAAAGTTACATTCAGTTCCTCTTTCTGATCGTTCAGCTCTTCGTTGGTAAGTCGCAATTCTTCATTGGCTGCCTGCAATTCTTCA
Organism: Bacteroidota bacterium; assembly: GCA_021779665.1. Classification (GTDB taxonomy): domain Bacteria; phylum Bacteroidota; class Bacteroidia; order Bacteroidales; family JAAUTT01; genus JAAUTT01. Next base: position 16,504 of record JAJYAG010000105.1, read on the forward strand.
GTTCGGTCCTTCACTATTTGTTCGAGTTGCTCCTGGTATTTTTTCAGCTCTGTTTCAACTTTTATTCTTTCTTCAATTTCGGAGTTTGCTTTATCTAGCGTTTTTTTGTGGATTCTCACCATGTTGTAACCCATTACAGCTGAAAATACCAAGGCAATTGAGGTATCTACAATCACATCAATAAGCGAAGCCTTATCAAGCTGAAAATGAGTCCGAATGGTCAACACAAAAATTACCAGAGAGAATATATTGAGCGCTCCATATAGCAATACCACCCACGTTCTTTTCTGAACGAAAAAAGGCGTGGTATTGAGCAATGCAACAATTATCACAAGCGTATCGAGACGCGAAACACTGCCGCTTTTATCCAGCCATATTACAATCCAGGCACACACAAATGAGGTAACGATCAGCAAATGCGACGTAACCAGAAAATACCCCCGCACCAGTAAAAAAATACCTGCAATAAAGATAAATAACAGTCCTATCTCGGGCAGGATAATAGGCCAGTAAACAGACTGATAACGAATATTATGAATGTAGCTGGTTGTAATAATTATAAGTACCATACTTACTATCAACCAAAAGCTGAAATGGAAAATAAAGGAAGCTTTTTGCCGGGTTGCAAAATCAGCATTACTATATTGCTTAAGATAGTCGAACGTAAGTTTCTTAAAGAAGTTTTTCATCTATCTTATAATTGTAAATAATTTTACTTTCTCTATAAATTTACAAATTATTAATAACTTTTTAATGTCTGCCGAAAAAACCTTTCCCGGCAGACTGAATTCACCATCCAACAATATTATGTTACCTTTGTTAATTCGATAATTGAAGTAATTTAGAGGTAATATTTTATGATTAACAAAGTTATTTGGATTGTTTTAGCCTTTTTATCGGGAGCTTTTCTGCCCATCCAGGCGGGTATGAATACAAGGTTAGGAAAAGCGGCAGCTAATCCCGTTTATGCAGCAATGCTTTCTTTTGTGGTGGGCATTATCGGAATAATTGTTTACATCCTTGTTACGCGTCAAACCGTTTCATGGACCGGCGTTAAGGATGCCCCTGCTTATACCTGGCTGGGTGGCTTGTTGGGAGCTTTTTATGTTACAATAATTATCCTGGCATTTCCGAAGCTGGGGCCCGGGCTAACGTTCGGACTTGTTGTAGCCGGACAGATGATTATGTCGGTTTTTCTGGAACATAACAACATACTTGTAGCACAGCAAAATCCAATCAGTTACATGAAAATCCTTGGAATCATTCTAGTTATAGCCGGAGTGGTAATTATCAGGAAGTATTAAAAGAAGAAACTATTTTTTGAAGTCATAGCCTAACTTCCTATAATTCTACAACCTAAACCCCCGTTCATAATTAACTTTTTGTTAATAAAATACCTGTAATACGCTTGCTTTTTAAGGTATTATCAGGGGTATTTTTACTATATTTACCGGGCTTTTAAAAATCCCGGAGTCACATGTAATTAATTAGCAAAAACGGGTTAAACCTTAAGAGGTTTTAACCAAGGGATAGATATAATAAACAAGGAATGGAAAACGAAAAAGAAATAAAACCTAAAAAAAACGGATCAGAATATTCGGCAGATAGTATCCAGGTATTGGAAGGATTGGAAGCTGTACGTAAACGTCCGGCCATGTATATTGGCGATGTTAGTACAAAAGGCTTACACCACCTGGTTTACGAAGTTGTTGATAACTCCATTGACGAAGCACTTGCCGGTTACTGCAACAATATTGAAGTTACCATAAACGAAGACGGATCTATAACCGTAGTTGATAACGGTCGTGGTATTCCGGTTGATTATCACGAAAAAGAAAAGAAATCGGCCCTCGAAGTTGTACTTACAGTACTTCATGCAGGGGGAAAATTCGATAAAGATTCATATAAAGTGTCTGGTGGTTTGCACGGCGTAGGCGTATCGTGCGTTAATGCTCTTTCAACCTATCTGAAAGCTGAAGTTTACCGTGAAGGCAAACATTACATGATGGAATTCTCCACCGGAAAACCTCTTGGCGAAATTCAGATCATTGGTGAAACCGACAAACAGGGTACTTCCATCACCTTCAAGCCCGATGCCTCGATATTTATCACCACCGAATATCACTTCGAAACGCTTGAATCGCGTTTGCGTGAGCTTGCATTCCTTAACAAGGGTATCAACCTCGTTATTACCGACAGGCGCGAAATGGAAGAAGGTAATGGTTACAGAAATTCCAAATTCTATTCTCAGGATGGCTTAAAAGAATTTGTTGCCTTTCTGGACGAAAACCGTGAAAAACTCATTGATAAGGTAATTACCATCGAAACAGAAAAAGACGGAATTCCGGTAGAAGTTGCCATGCAGTACAACACCTCTTTTGCCGAAAACGTTCACTCATATGTAAACAACATCAACACCATCGAAGGTGGAACACACCTGGCCGGTTTCCGCAGGGCTTTAACAAGAACATTAAAAGCTTATGCTGAAAAATCAGGAATGCTCGCCAAATTGAAATTCGATATTTCCGGTGACGACTTCCGCGAAGGTCTTACTGCTGTTGTTTCAGTAAAAGTTCAGGAGCCACAGTTCGAAGGTCAGACCAAAACCAAACTTGGCAACAACGAAGTTATGGGTTCGGTTGATCAGGCTGTTGGCGAAGCCTTGAACAATTACCTTGAAGAAAACCCCAAAGATGCCCGTAATATTGTTAATAAAGTAATTCTTGCAGCTACAGCCCGTCACGCCGCCCGCAAAGCGCGTGAAATGGTGCAACGCAAAACCGTTCTCTCGGGAGCAGGATTACCCGGTAAACTCGCCGACTGCTCTGAAAAAGGTCCTGAAAATACCGAAATATTCATGGTTGAGGGAGACTCTGCAGGTGGAACGGCAAAACAAGGCCGCGACAGAAAATTCCAGGCTATTCTGCCGCTCAGGGGTAAAATCCTGAACGTTGAAAAGGCCATGCATCACAAAGTTTTTGAAAGTGAAGAAATAAAAAATCTTTTTACAGCCCTTGGCGTCAGCATTGGAACTGAAGAAGACAGCAAAGCGTTAAATATCTCAGGTATCCGTTACCACAAAATCATCATCATGACCGATGCGGACGTGGACGGTAGTCACATCGCAACTCTCATTATGACTTTCTTCTTCCGCTTTATGCCTGAAATTATTTCCAGCGGATTCCTTTACATTGCTACTCCCCCTCTTTACCTTGTAAAAAGGGGAACGGCCGAACAATACTGCTGGACAGAAGAGCAACGTTTAAAAGCCATCGAGGAATTAGGAAAAGGAAAAGAAGCCAGCGTTCACGTGCAGCGATACAAAGGTTTGGGTGAAATGAACGCCGAACAGCTCTGGGAAACCACCATGAATCCCGAAAAACGCACCCTTCGTCAGATTACCATTGATAGTGCTGCTGAAGCCGACCGAATTTTCTCCATGCTCATGGGCGACGATGTTCCGCCACGTCGTGAGTTTATTGAGAAACATGCCAAATACGCTAAAATTGATGTTTAACATAAACAAAAAACCCTGCCGAAAACAGGGTTTTTTGTTTTAACAGAATTGGATTTCAGTCATTTTTCAGCCTTAATGGATTTAGCAACGATTGATTCCCATTAATCTTTATTTCTTCGGCTGGCATTTCCTCATGATAATGAATATAGTCTACCAGCTCAGGCGAAATACGCATTAAAATACAAATATGATTTTCTCCTGCGCCAGGTGAAGCAAAAATCAAATTATCTCCAACTGCTATTTTGCCATATTCAATAGCCTCCAAAAGATTAGTTGCAGCAGCGCAGGTGGCAATATTTCCATATTTCTGAAAAGTTTCAAAGAATTTTTCTTCAGGCATACCAACAGCATCCCGCCAGGCATGACCTGCCCACGAAACAGGCTGATGGGTTACCATAAAATTCACTTCATCAAGCGTTAATCCAGCCTTTTCAAGGCATCTTCCCACCACTTCCTGCATATCATGCGTCGAATTCGAAGCAATTTCCTTATTAGCCTCGGGATTATAAAAGGTTGTAAACACCTGTGAATAATCCGGCCCCGAATCAAGCCTTTTTAAAAGCAAAGGAGGCCTTCGCTGATAAATTATACCGTTGTGCCTGCTTCCATGACTAATTGAATGAGAAGCAAGATATCCGTATCCTTCTTTGGTCGCAGAAATTAATCCCGCAACCGCAGCATCGCCGGTGTCAACACTAAAGTGTGTGGAACGGTCGTTCACGTGCGAATCAATAAAGCTGGAAACAATCAGCACATTTTTTTTGAAGCCTGAACTGACAAGAGAGCATGCTAACTCCGTCATGGTTACAAACGATGAACAACAGGAATCGACACCATAAGCACCCGCATTTGTAAGCTTTAACTTATGCTGGACAAGCGATGCATTTTGTGGCAAAGGATGATCGGGTACCTGGGAATGGCAAAGTACCAGATCAATATCCTCTGGAGAGATTTTGGCTTTGTACAAGGCAAGGGCTCCTGCAAGGGTTTCGGCATCAGAAGGCAGCATTGGGTGAGGTATTAACGATTTCTTTACAGAAACCGGATCCAGAGGCACGCGTCGGCGTTCCTTGGTTCCCTGAAAAGGGTTATCGCGCTTTTTGGGAGGAAGACTTTCGACCCAGGCGTCGTACCAGGGCTGATTTTTCCATCCCATTTCGTTGGTTTCCACAGAGCCCGGAAGAATACCGGTTTGCTCTATTTCTGCTATATACGATTCTGGGAGAAGTGTTTTCTCCCGCAGGAACTTTACAAAAAATGGAACATCCGAATAGATTAAATCTTTCGCAGGAAGATATGCTCCCATAGTTACCAGGCCCGATGGGATTCTGTTAAGTATCATAAGTTGGTTGTTAAAAATTTCGAATAACAGATCTGAATTCAGATCTAAGTAAAAAGTATATCAGTAATTTTGGAAACTTATTAAACGTTATATGAAAGAATCCATAATTGAAAATATAAAAGGCACATGGCTGCTGGTTTCGATGAAAATTATCCATACAAACGGCGAAACAGCAGACATGTTTGGTGAGAATCCTCAGGGAATTTCAATGTTTGATGCAGAAGGCTTTATGAATGCCCAAATGGGATCAGGAATCAGACCCAATTTTATTTCAGACTCCGTAAACACTGGCACTTCAGAAGAAATTGCAAATGCTTACCAAACTTATATGGCATTCTATGGCCGGTATGCAGAAAAATCGCCAGGAATTCTGACGGTTCATATCGAAAACGGTCTCTTCCCGAATTGGAAAGAGAAAGAAATTATAAGGTACGCTGAAATTAATGGCAACCTTTTAACTCTTTCTACTCCCGAAACCAAAACTGAGGGCGACAGCTTTTATGTAAAAGCCGTATGGCGTAAAGTTTAATTTTTCAGCCAGTTCACAGCATCGTTCACCGATCCGAAATTTCTGGATTGAAAACCGCCGACTTTTTTATCCCATTCATCTACGGCCATTTGTGCAAATATGTTGTGAGGCAATACAACTCCAACTTTTGTTAACCCTAAAGAAACAAGTTTGGGCATATAAACTGCTGCAAGCCAATCGTTAGCTTCATTAAAGCTGCCACTCATTTTGGTACTTTCTACCAGGGAGCTTTTTACAGGGTTTTTCTTATAAATATCCATAAAATGACCTCCAAGTACACCTTTCATTTGTTCGGTTGTACGAAATCCGGTCCACCCTTGAAAAATTATTCCCTGCTTCAAATACGATAAGTCGATATAATGAAACACCTGGTTTAATTTGTTGATCGACTCAACCATGGTTCCACGCTGAACAACTCTGTAATCATCTTTGTTGGCTGTCGCTTCTTTTAATACAATTTCATTTACCATAACGATTTGTTTTAGTTAAAAACTCCTATGAATACGATAGCCCGAGGTTTTGGTTAAATTCTGTGCGGTGATTTATATCACCATTCGAATTTAACTATTCCTTTGGAGATGCCAATAAAATTGAGTAACTCAAGAAAATTTCATGATTATTACTACCAATAACTTCTAAAAAGATAATTTTGAAAGAAAAACAATGGAGAACAAAGCTGTTTTTAAAGATATTTTGCCCATTCAGGTTCGGTTTAGCGATGTGGATATGATGGGACATGTTTCCAATACCATCTATCAGAATTATTACGATTCAGGTAAAGTTCATTACTTTGATAAAGTACTTCCCGATCTGGATTATGTGAATATCGGAGTAGTTGGCGCCTCAATAAAAATTGATTATCTGAAACCCATTTACATGAAAACCCGCATTCTGGTTGAAACCAGAGTGGCTGTGCTTGGTCATAAAAGTCTTACCATAGAACACTGCCTTGTAGAGGAATCCACCGGCGAACTTCTGTCAACATGCTCTGCTGTGCTGGTTTGCTATGATTTGAAAGAGAAAAAAAGTATTCCCATTCCGGAACATTGGCGTAAGAATATTATGGAATACGATGAAAGTGTAATTGTAAAATAAACATTCGCCGTATGATAAACCTGAATGAATACATAAGTGGTTTTACCATTTTATTTCCTGAATTGAAAGAAATGGCACCATGGGACATCACTGGAACACTGCCCGACATCCTCCTGCGCATTATCACCAACCTCAACAATGACTTCGGAATAAGAGACGGAATTGCTATTCATAAATCCGCTGTAATGGAATCAAATGTTACTCTGAAACCACCATTAATTATTGGTTCCAACTGCTTTGTCGGAGCAAATGCATACTTAAGGGGTGGCGTTTATTTGGGCGCCCACTCCAGCGTTGGTCCTGGCTGCGAAATTAAATCGAGCATTATTTTGGGCAACAGTGCTTTGGCACATTTCAACTTCGTTGGCGACAGCATTATAGGAAACAATGTGAATTTTGAAGCTGGCTCCATTACTGCTAATCATTATAATGAGCGTGAGAACAAAATGATTTATGTGCTGCACAAATCCAAAATAATCTCTACCGGTTGTACCAAGTTTGGTTCTCTTGTTGGTGACAGCTCCAGAATAGGCGCCAATGCGGTGCTTTCTCCCGGAACATTTTTACAACAGGGCTCAGTTGTAAAAAGGCTGGAACTGGTTGAGCAGGTGGGAGAAATAATATAGTACGAGGCCCATGATCAATGTGATAAATAAAGCTGACTATTGGGATAATTGCATGTAACAATCAAACGGATCTCTCAAACGGATTCCTCATTTCACTCCGTTTAATTCGGAATGACAATAGTATTTGTTTTAAGGAAAGTGGAGGTGGTTAGGCGGGCGAAGCCCGCCTAACCACCTCCACTTTTAATTGATT
>JAJYAG010000267.1 GCA_021779665.1 Bacteroidota bacterium
CTCATTCCTTTATTGTCATCATAGTTTTGGGATTGAGCCCTCGAAATAACATCAATTCTTTTTAAGGGGAGCTTTAGGCGGCTCTGCCGCCTAAAGCTCCCCTTCTTCAATATCCTCAAAGCTGTCATTCCGACCGGAGGGAGGAATCTCGTTTTTTTGAAAACTATTTCCCAAGAGCTCTCTCACTTGATCAGAAAATGACTTAGCTGTTCTGACAAAACCCTTTTCAGTTACTACTTCTTTCCATTCCGGATTGTTTTTGTTTATCAAACATTCTTTCTTTTGCCGATTCCATTTTTTTAGTTCTTTTTCCCTTTGTATTGCTAATTCAAAATAAGGAAACTCTTCATAGTAAATGCAATATTCAAGATTATACCTGTCAGTAAAAGAGTCGCTTACTAAATGCTTCTTGTGTTCGTTAATTCTGCGGCACAAATCGTTCGTAACACCTATATATAGTGTAGACCGACTTTTATTTGTCATTATGTAGACAAATCCTGTTTTATTCATAATCTAACTTAATAAAAAGTAAGAAGCTTTGCCCATGAGTTTAATGATAATATTACAAATGCAACTCTGAATTAAACTAACCTATATCTTCATTTTCTTCCTTTCAAATTTTTTAAGTTGTTTTTCTATCCATTTACTTTTCCCGGGAACCCTCAACAGATACAAATAAGCATTTAAAGCAACCTGGTCGCTCTTGTCAGTGAGCAAATTACTTATTTTTCGCATGTCTTCTTCCGAAGGATTATACTTCTCAAGGGCCAACAGAAATGAATTTGCAACCTCAGGCTGCGCTTGTAAAATACTGTTAATCATTTTCCTGGCGATTTCTGGTCGTAAACTTCTTAAACTCCTGAGACGATCCAGCGCTAACAGCTTAATGGAATAATTGTCCTTTTGGCTTAAGGCGAACAGTTCTTGCTGATATAAGGAATCGCTGTTTGCTGCGATCAGTGTCAGTGCCTTGTCAATAGCTGGAATATTGTTACCGTTGAGAATGCGTTGCATGGCTGGAAAATAATAATGAACGAAGTCGATATTTCGGGGAAGATGGTTCAACGCCCACAATTTGTCGAAATCGGAGGACGAATTCAGCAGACTGTCCAGTAACCCGGGAGTTATAAAACTGTTCATCTTCAGGTTTATGCTGTCGCGTGTTTCGCTGTAGACCAGGTGCCACAGTGTATGGGTTGTATATGCCGCTTCGGGAACAATGTAGGAGCTGATATTGGGTGGCGTTGCACCGCTGATGCCATCAGTCTTAACGCTGGGATCACGTTTGGGTGTAATCTCTTCGAGTGTAAAGTTCGCAAGCACCGAAAGCGAATCGTTCAGGAGATTGTGAAGCAGCTGGTATTCAGCTTCCTTAAAGGGAGTATGTTCCTTTTTTGTCAACTCCTGTCCGTCATTCAGCTGATATCCAAGATAGCGACCGGTAACCGACCAATAGACTTTAATCCGCAGTGGCCGACATTCGCCGTCGAGACAAACACCCGAGAGTATGTCGCGGTAAACGGCTACAGGAGCTCCTTTCGAGAAGCAGAAATACAAAGTATCGTTGGGAATGGTATCGTTAAAATTGACAAAGAACTTAGTAATGCTATCTACCTGGCTCAGATTAAAAGGCTCGTTGAAGTACGATCTGCCTTCATCAGGAATTCGGGTTTCTGATGAAAGAAACAGAAAGCCTATCAGTAAAGAAACTATTCTTTGGGTAGATAGCATTTTAACCTATTCTAATAATTAATCAATGCTTTTAAAGCAGTAACCATTGACTAATGATCAGCTTTTGCACCTTCGAGCAATGTGCCACCGAGATTATAATTCTGAATGGCCGGAAGATCGCTTTTGCCGGTTCCTTTCTCCATCAGGACTTTTAATTCATCCAGATGCTTCTCGTAAACACCGCGGGGCAAAACCTGGTTGTTTTTACATACCGATGCAGCCATACCAACCACTTCGCCCATCATTCCTGTTGTGCGCATAACGCGAACTGTGCCTAATGCCACGTGTGTTACGCTGATATTTCGGCCTGCCATAAACAGATTTTCGATGTTGCGCGAATACAAACAACGGTAAGGAATAGGATAAGGATAGATGGGCTTATGCTTGGCGATGGATAAAAATTCATTTCCCGGAAAGTGTTGCGTATTCTTAGGATCGGGGTAATGCAGATCGATGGTCCACGACGTAGAAGCAGTGGCATCGGGATAAATAACTTTATCTGTCATATCCTGCTCGCGAAGAATATAATCGCCAACCAACCTTCGTGATTCACGTTTTCCGGCAATATATGCCACCCATTTTAAATCGCTGTTTGTATATTGATTGGAAACCGACGAATGATTTTTCAGAAACGACCAGTTTGAGAAAACCACCAACAGACCATAGTCGCGGATGCGTTCAAAATCTTTAATCTGATCGTAATGCATCCCAGTTTCCCAGGTCCACTCGCCCATTTTCACCTTTTGCGCACTATTCTCGTTAAAAGGCAATGCCCAGGCAATGTCGGGGAATTTTGCAGGTTGAGCAGCTTCCTCCGAATACCATTGAACCGATGCGCCCATGGTCATCTTGTCTTTTTCTGCAGGAGCCGTGGCTTCGTTAAACTCGCTTTTGCTTTCGCGGCCCATCATAAAGTCGGCACCGGCAAGCGCCCCAATGGTGCCATCGCCTGTACAGTCGGCAAACAACGGAGCAGAGAATGAAAGTTCCCTGGCATTTTCGGTGTTAACTGCAACTACTGATGCGATTTTATTACCACTTTTATTTAGAGCAAAGGCTCGATAATTCACGAAAAGCGTGATATTCTTCTCGCCTTTCACAGCGTCAAATTTTTTCTGATCTTCGTAATACGATCCGGGTTGAGCGTTCCCGCCCTTTTCAGGACCGATTTCGTTCACAAGATTTCCCAATGCAGGATAAGGCTGAAGGTTTATACGGCCACCCAGATGTACCCTGACTTCGGAGCTGTTGTTACCTCCAAGAACAGGACGGTCGTGTATCAAAGCCACTTTCAGTCCAAGCCTTGACGCCGAAATAGCAGCACAAACGCCGGCTACGCCTCCGCCAACCACCACAAGGTCGTATTTGCCGGCATCAGCAGGAGTCTGAGGCAAACCCAGTGCTTTTTTCCTGAAAGCTGCAAGTCTGGAAGGATCGTCTTCGGGTTTGGATTTTGCATCTTCAGTAAAATAAATAGCATCGCAACGTCCGTTAAAACCTGTAAGGTCGTGCAGGGCCAGACTGTTTTCACCTTTCTTCACTTTAACAGCACCACCATATTGCCATGCCCATTCGGTATTCTGGGTGCCAAAAACCGGCAAAAGCGCTTTCCCGTTTACCATAACCTGAAACTTGCCGGGAGCATCCTTGTCGGTCCAGTACCCTGCCCAATTGCGGGTACGGACAAATACATGAAAGGTACCGCTTTTGGGGAAGTTAACAGTGGTAACTGCGTCGGTTACCGGGGTGCTCAAACCATGGGCCATGAGAAAAGGAGAACCCATCAGATCCATAAACTGCTGATCGACAACCCAACCACCTTTGCCGGTGAAACTTTCGGCTTCGACAAAAACCTGTGCCTTTCCTGAGAAATACCCCACAATGGCTAAGAAAAAAATTAATAAACTCTTCTTCATCATGCACTTATTAGGTAAGTTAATACTTCGGATTCAAACAACCCGGTTACTAATTTGTTAGCCCGGGTCTTTCTTCAAATTTTATATCTTCAATGTATAAACAAATTTAGCAGGTTCAGCATAAGTAATAAATTCCTTCAGCGGACGGGGCCCACAACCATTTGAACCAACACCCAGCGTTTTATGACTGACACACAAAACAGTAGCGCTGCTCTGCGGCAAATCAATCCGGTACTCGGTCTTCTCAATTTCTTCGTCGGTGTAAGGAAGCGCGGTAATCTGCATCAGATTTTTATCGCTGGTTACTTTTATTCCCAACCCGCCTTTCTGAGTTATTTCAGCCCAACGAACATCCTCATGATTTCCGCAATCCATTGGCTTCTCGTAAGGCGTCATTTGTTCTGAAATGCTGCTTGAGTACAAACCAATGTCGAACGCTCTTTTACGGTCGCTGTAGTTTTCCATAGGTCCGCGGCCAAAATATGAAATCTGGTCGAGTTGTTTGTTCAGCATCATGCGGACACCAATCCGGCCTACAACCAGTTGCGTATTGTTGGACTCAAAATTATTTGTTGCCTCAATGATACCAAAGCCGTCAATCAGGTAATCCACTTGATGGGATACTACGAGCCCGTTTTTACCTTCACCCTTTAACTTCACCGAAATAAGTGCCTGACTTGGTCTGGGCTGATTTGCAGCAACCTGTTCAACAGTCCATACCAGTTCCTTTACACCATTTTTAACCCACTCGCGATCGGCCCACATATCGTCGTTACGATGAGGAGCACGCCACAGATGAAGCTTAGGACCGCCTGCATTTGACAGTAATTCCTGCGTTCCTCTTTTCATACTTGTAAAAGTTCCGATGGCTTTATCGAAAGACACCGAAAATCCACTACCCGCAACAATAATTTCCTTTTCCGACTGGGTAAGTGTTACAGGTTGGACCGAAATAGTTTTCTGATCCACTCCTGGCGTAGGAACCTGAAACTGATGCGAAGCAACTTCGAAGCCTTTTTTGGCCCAGAGTTCATCACTATTCTGAGTAAATGAAATTCTTACAAAATATTCGGAGCCAGGTTGTGAAGATGCCATTTTAAAAGGCACTGTCACCAATTTTTCTTCCCCGGGTTTAATATCAGGTAAATCGAGTTTTCCGGCAGAAATTTCCTTCCCGTTTTCCGAGAGGCTCCATGAACCAGTAAAACCCTTCAGCGAAATAAACTGATACCGGTTACAGATCTTCACGGTTCCTTTCTGAGGATCGTCAACTGTAATCCCAATCCACTGATAGGCTTTCTTCATCTCAGGATAATGTGGCTTGGGCGACCTGTCGGAAAAGACTGTTCCCTTATGAATAAAATAGCGGTCGTTGGGAAACTCACCAAATCCGCCACCATAGGCAATAATCGGATGTTTGGGATCGCGGTTGTTATATAAACCCTGATCCTGGTATTCCCAGATTGCACCACCTAAAAGGCTTGGATATTTATCGAAAAGATCGTTGTATTCGCCGATAGAGCCCATGGAGTTGAACATGGCATGGGCATATTCACACAGATAAAAAGGTTTTGTATAGGATGTATCGTCGAGGGCTATTTTTTCAGTACCCTCAGGGTTGGTATACATGCGCGAATCGATATCGGCAGGATTATCCTTTTTTATTCCGAAGCGTTCGTAATGTACGTAGCGGGTTGGATCAATAGCTTTTATAGCATTGAGGGCTGCAACGAAGTTTGTTCCAATACCTCCGTTTTCGTTACCCAACGACCATAATATTACAGAGGGATGATTTTTGAAATTCTCTGTATTTGCAACATTGCGATCCACGATCTGAGCTTTAATTCTGGGCTCTTCATCGAATTTATGGTCGTAACCGTGACATTCCACATTGGCTTCGGCAACCAGCCATATACCATATTCGTCGCACAACTCATACCAGCGGGGATCGTCGGAATAGTGACAGGTACGCACGTGATTGCAATTTCCCTGCTTGATCACCTCCAGGTCGCGGATCATCTGAGCTTCGGTAATGGCATGACCAACATCGGGCCAATGCTCGT
>JAJYAG010000268.1 GCA_021779665.1 Bacteroidota bacterium
TGATCTCTTTTCTTACAAACATCATCGGGCCTCTTGTACCGGAAGTGATAAAAGGGTTTAACGTCAGCAAGGGAATGGCGGGATTACTGAATTTCTCCTTTTTCATTGCCTACGGCGTGATGTCGATACCGGCAGGTATGCTCACCGAGAAATACAAGGAAAAGGTTGTAATTACGGGTGCTTTTATGCTTGCCACCGTCGGAGCTTTTCTTTTTTCCTTTTTCCCGAGCTTCCCGGTTTATCTTGTATCGTTGTTCCTTATCGGGATGGGCATGGCAGTGCTTCAGGTGGCCATTAACCCTTTGCTCCGGGTATCGGGTGGCGAAGAGCATTTCGCCTTCACATCGGTTCTGGCGCAGCTTTTCTTTGGCGGTGCTTCGTTTCTGAGTCCGCTCATGTATTCTTACCTGGTAACAAACCTCTCATCAGGAAATACTTCCGGAGCCATATTGTCGACTCTGGATAAAATGGTGCCCGAAAATCTTAAATGGGTGTCTATTTACTGGATTTTCGCGCTTATTGCCATTGCCATGGTAATCATCATGCTCTTTACAAGGCTTCCCAAGGTTGAACTTAACGAAGAGGAAAAAGTTGGCAGCATGGACACCATCAAAGAACTTCTTAAAAATAAATACGTTGTGCTGTTTTTCTTCGGAATATTTGCCTATGTGGGCACCGAGCAGGGCGTTGCCAGCTGGATTTCGAAGTTCCTGGCCGATTACCACCAGATGAGCCCTGAAGTAGAAGGCGCAAGAGCGATTTCGTGGTTTTGGGGACTCCTTACCGTTGGTTGTGTGCTGGGCCTCGGACTTTTAAAACTGATGGACAGCAAACTTGTGTTACGCATTTTCTCCATTGCTGCCATGATTTCGTTGGCGACGGCGCTGTATACCGCCTCGGGAATGGTGGCTTTCTATGGATTTATTGCCGTCGGTTTTTTTGCCTCGGTAATGTGGTCTATCGTATTCTCGCTGGCGCTGAACTCGCTCAAAAATAACCACGGAGCCTTTTCGGGAATTTTGTGTTCGGGCATTTTAGGCGGCGCCATCATGCCTTTACTGGTGGGAATTCTTGGCGATGCTGTCGGGCTCAGAGGCGGTATGTCGCTCGTTTTCATAACCCTGAGCTATATTTTAAGCCTGAGTTTTTGGGCAAAACCATTGATAAAAAACAAAACCATTTTCGACAAAGATTAATTAGCTGATCTAATTTTTAATAACATTTAACTATGAAAACATTAGCTTTACTGGGAGGTGCTCCTGTTCGTGATGCAAAAACAAACCCATGGCCTAAATGGCCTGTTTGGGATGAAAAGGAAGAAAAAGCTTTACTGGAGGTTTTAAACAGCGGCGTATGGTCGTACAACGGGCCGAAAGAAACTGAATTCAATAAGGATTTCGCTAATTATACAGGTGTGAAATATGCCATCAGTGCTGCCAACGGAACTGTAACATTACAAATGGCGCTCGAAGCCTGCGGAGTAGGTGTAGGCGACGAAGTGATACTGCCCGGATTAACATGGCAGGCCACTGCAGCAACAATTCTGGATGTGAATGCAACCCCCATTCTGGTTGATGTTTGTGACGATACCTGGTGTATCGACCCCAAAGCCATCGAAAGAGCCATCACTCCGCGCACAAAAGCCATCATTCCGGTACATCTTTACGGAAGCTTCTGCGATATGGACGAAATTATGCGCATCGCAAAAAAACATAATCTTTATGTAATCGAAGACTGTGCCCATAAACATGGTGGCGAGTGGAACGGGAAAAAAGCAGGCAGCATTGGCGACATTGGCAGCTTCAGCTTTCAGTTGTCGAAACACTTAACAGCTGGCGAAGGTGGTGTTGTTACAACCAACAGTTTCGAACTTTACGAGCGTCTGGATGCGCTGAGAAACTGTGGCCGCCGACCGGTTAACGAAGAAACTGCCGACAAAGGTGCAGGTGTTTATGTGGATCAGGGTAATTTTTTGCAATCGGGTAACTATCGTATTACCGAATTCCAGGCAGCCATTCTGGTGGAAGCCTTGAAAAGAATGCCAGAGCAAAATAAAAACCGCGATGAAAACGGCAAGTACCTGAATTCGCTTATTGCAAAAATTCCGGGAATCATCCCGATGAAAAGAGATGCACGCGAAACTGAAGAAGCTTACTTCAATTTCAGCTTCCGTTACGACAAGTCAAAGTTCAAAGGTTTGCCAGTACAGCAGTTCCGCAAGGCGCTCACCGCCGAAATCGGCATTCAGGTTTCAGCAAGTTATGAACCATTGAACAAGTGCTCACTGTATAATCCTTTGACAAAACCTGCCCGTCACAAACTCAACGATGCATACTGGGCCGAAATTAACCCCAAACGCTTCGACCTGCCAGTTTGCGACCGTATCCATTTCGAAGAATCGGTTTGTGTTCACCACAAAGTGCTTATGGGTACCAAAGCCGACATCGAAATGATCGCTGCTGCCATTCAGAAAGTTTACGACCAGGCTGAATCTCTTTTATAAAACCGAGCGATGAAAAACATAAAAGTAGCGCTGATTGGCGCAGGCTATATCGCCAATTATCATGCACGCGGATTACAGTCGATCCCCGGCGTTGAAGTTACTGCTGTTGTTGCTGTTCCTTTGCAGAATGCGCTGGAGTTTGCAGCAAAGCACAACATTGCTGAGACATACGACAGCATCGAACCCATTGTTAAAAGAACTGATATTGATGCGGTGGTGATTGCCACTCCCAACAAGTTTCACGCTCCTTATGCCATCGAATTCCTGAAAAGCGGCAAAGATGTCTTTATGGAAAAGCCTATGGCCATGAGCTACGAAGAAGGCTTAAAGGTGAAAGAAACCGCCGAAACGCTCGGACGCATTGTAATGGTAGGTCACATGTGGCGTTTCGACACCGATGTGAACTACATTAAATGCATTGTAGACTCGGGTCAGCTGGGCAGGGTTGTGAAAACCAAAGGTTACGGTATCCACGAAAACTGGGGACCTGCCGGATGGTTTGCACAAAAAGAACTTGCCGGCGGCGGTGCTTTGGCCGACATGGGAGTTCATGCCATCGACACAGCACGTTACATCATTGGCGATCCGAAACCTGTTAAGGTGTATGCCAAGATTGGAACTTACTACGGCAAATACGATGTGGACGACTCAGGCATTGTAATGATTTCGTGGGACAATGGAACTGAATCCATCATTGAAAGCGGCTGGTGGCAGCCCCACATGGACGGACCCGAGGCTGCAACGGGGATTTATGGTACATCGGGCTATGGCAATGTTTTTCCAACCTTCCTGAAAATGAAGATCGGAGAAACAGCTGGTCGCTTCGATGCCAAATTACCTGTGCGTCATGAGCATTGTGAACAAGGCATGTATACGCGCCAGATGGAGCATTACATCCAGAGCGTTCGTACCCGCAACGAGCCAAACCCAGGCATGGCCGAAGGTTTGACAATCCTCAAAATTGTGGACGCCGCTTATAAATCGTCCGAAACAGGCGAAGTGGTTAATATTTAATTTAAAACCTCACCCTAAAAGTGGTTGTGTGAAAAGTAAACGACAGTCATATTTCGACTCCGCTCAATATGACAAATATCTGATTTTCAAACATCAGGCAGAGCGTAGTCGAAGTCTTTCCCGACCTTTTCACACAGCCTCACTTTGAAGACTCTAAATTTTAAGGATGAGGGTTCCTTCTCGCCTCTCTTTCAGGAGAGGGGCCGGGGGTGAGGCTTGCAGGTTAACAGATGATGTTAATTGATTTTTTTTAATAATATCAGGGGCTAACCTCATGGTGCTGTTCTTTTTGGGTTTGAATTAAGAATAGCATTCAAATAATGATCCGGGTGGTTGAGAGCATGTAAGGTGATCATTATGACATGGGGTGCCCCCCTTTTAACAAACAACTATGACGAAACAAAAACAACTCCCTTTTTGGATGTTTCTCCTTTTCCCTGCAGTTACCATGCTTTTGGGATGGGGTTTACGCGGATACATCGGCGGCGGTCCTTTTGGAGCGATGATCCCCGGGGCATTCGTGGCCCTGAGCTTATCCATGTTACTCAACCTGTCGGTGAAAGATACGGCCATGTTTACGGTTTTCAGTGCGGTGGCCATTGGCTTGGGCGGGGAAATGACTTACGGCCAGACGCTGGGATTTTTGCGTCACCTCGAAACCATGTGGTGGGGAACACTTGGCACCACGGTAAAAGGTGCAGTATGGGGACTCCTCGGAGGTGTAGTTGTTGGCCTCGGATTGATTTTCAAACGCATACCGGCAAAGCAGCATTTTATTGCTTATGCCTTAATGATGCTGGGCATGCTGATAGGTTTCAAACTTATTAACCAGCCCATGGTGATCTATTTTTCGGATCCGGCAAAGCCAAGAGCCGAAACATGGGCTGCGCTCCTGTTTGGAGCAATTGCAATGCTCATCTATCTAAAAGTTAAATTAGAAAACGACAACTTCATAATAATATCACGAACAGCTCTTTGGGGTTTAATTGGCGGCGGCCTTGGATTTGGTTTGGGTGGTTTCTGGATGGTTTTAGGCAGCCACCTTCCCAAAGATGCTATATTTCTCGATTGGTGGAAAGCCATGGAATTCACTTTCGGACTGCTGTTGGGCGCCGGTTTGGGAATTGCTGCATGGTTTAACCGCAATCAGCTGACACAACCCGACATTCAACCCGCTGATAATCGTCCGGAGGTTGCTCCCTTCTGGAAAGATTTCAGTATTTTTCTCGTCCTTTCGCTTGTTATTTTCTGGGTAATACCTGGCCTGCTCGACGATTACGTGGACAGTAACTATACCCAGGGAAGCTTCACAATACCCGGTCTGGTGGATATTGCCAAAATGATCAGCAACTTCGCATTTTTCGGACTCATTTTGATTGCAGCTGCCATCCGCATTCCTTCTCAAAGGTGGCAGATTGCCATTACCATGACTTTCTGCTATGCAGCCATCGATTATTTCCAGGATGTTTTTCCCGATGCGAATACAAATACACCATTCTCCATATATTTTCTGCTTATTTCCCTTATGGTATTTGCAGTTGGCGCCTTAACAGCCTGGTTTCAGCGTAAGGAAAATATCATCCGAAACATGTTTCTGCTGCTGGTGTGGGCCTGTATGTTTGTGGCTTACCTGAGATTATTCTTGCATCCCGATGATCTTAATTTCTCCGGATTATCCCTTTTCAGGATTATCAGCGGAAAACTATTCGTGCATCTTATTTTCACGGTTTCTGCCGTGTTCATCTCGTGGTTCGCAGTAAGCAAACTGCGCGACTATCAAAAATAACCTTTATGAAAAACCTGTTCAGGTTACCCGGTCTTTTACTTTGTCTCGTTCTCCTTTCAGGAACATTCGGGGCAACAGCTCAAACGCTGTCACGGAAACCCAACAATGGAATTTATGTTATTGCTCACCGGGGAGTTCATAATTCCATTCCTGAAAATTCGTTGCCGGCTTACCAGAAAGCCATTGATCTTGGTTGTGATTATGTTGAAATCGATGTTCGTACTACCAGGGACGGCAAATTCATTAGCATGCACAATCCCTCGGTGGAACAATATGTGCCGGGCACCAAAGGCAAGGTAAGCGAAATGACACTTGCCGAAATAAAATCACTCGACATAGGCCTTAAAACCGGTCCGTCATGGAAAGGGACCCGTGTTCCCACTTTTGAAGAAATTCTT